>JAWOAO010000054.1:0-2815 GCA_046498485.1 Marinobacter sp.
TGCCCGGTTGTGGTCGTGGCTGGCGCCCGCTCGATCAGCTCCCGGATTTCATCCTTCAAGGCTTCGAGGAACTGCCTTGGGTCATCCTCACTCCGCCGGATGCCTTCCAGGGTCGCTTCCCAGACCGCCGTCCGGTCGGGGAAGCGACCCTGGAAGGCATCCGGCGAGGTGAAGATGACCCAAGGCAGTTCCTCGAAGCCTTGAAGGGTGAAATCCGGGAAGTGATCAAGCGGGCGCCAGCCACGACCACAACCGGGCAAAGCGTCAGTGACAGGGCCAGCGAGAGCAACGTTCACTGCCCCAAATGCCGGGCACCGATGCTACAGCGGGAGGGTAAATTCGGTCGTTTCTTCGCCTGTACCCGTTACCCCAACTGCAAGGGTACCCGCCCCCTTGAGGACAGCCAGCCCCAGGACGGCACCGATCAGAAACCCATTCCCTGCCCGCACTGTTTTTCACCACTGGTCAGGCGACAAAGCAAAAAAGGCTGGTTCTGGGGCTGCAGCAATTTCCCCACCTGCCGTCAAACAATCAATGACGACAACGGTAAGCCTGCGTTGCCGTTACGGAAATCTACATAACGCTACTATATAGATGCGCATTTTTTGGGATAATCACGCGATACTCCATTGCGGTCCATCACCACTTTGCGGACAGGCAAACCAAACCGGTCAACACCCTTGAGGGCCAGGATTAATGCGCATTGCTCTGCTTGAAGATGAACATGAACAGGCGCAACACATACAGTCCATTCTGTCCGAAAAAGGCCACCACTGTGACAGCTTTGCGACCGGGCAATCGTTTCTCGGCGCGGTGCTGCATCGAAGCTATGACCTGATGATTCTGGACTGGCAAATACCCGACATGACCGGCATTGACGTACTGAAAAACGTGCGAGCCCAGCTCAACTGGCCGATACCCGCGGTTTTCCTGACCCAGCGGGACAGCGAGACCGATATTGTGTGCGCGCTTGATGCCGGCGCCGATGACTACCTGTTAAAGCCTGCCCGTGCTGCCGAACTGATCGCCAGGATCCACGCCCTGGCCCGCCGGAGCAATCCGGACAGTGACAAGGAGATTCTGGTGTATGGCCCGTTCGAGGTGAACACCCGCCAACGGATTATTCTGCTGCACGGTGAGCCGCTGACCCTGACCGACAAGGACTTTGACCTGACCCTGTTCCTGTTCCAGAACCAGGGCCGGTTGCTGACTCGTGAAATGCTGCTTGAGCGTGTCTGGGGGCTGGCGCGAGACATTAATACCCGCACCGTCGACACTCACATGAGCCGGCTACGGCGCCGACTGGGTGTCAATCCGGACAACGGTTTCCGGATCAAGACCATCTATCAGCGAGGCTATCGCCTGGAAGCGGTCAAAGTCAGTGAAGCCACCGAAATCACCGAAATCACCGAAATCACCGAAGATCATGTAACCGATGCCTGACCACAAACACCCTGGCGCAGCGGGATGCGTGCTGCTGCTGGCACTCAGCTTGCTAACGGGCGCAGCGTCTGCCGAGATTTCGGTGACCAGAGGGTCGGCCTCCGCTCAGCCCCGGCAAACCGCAAGCGCTCCGGAATGGGTCTACACGCTGCACGCCGATGAAACTCTCACCGACATTGCCCGAATGCTGTTGACTGATCGCGTCAGCCTCAATCAACTGGTGCAGCACAACAACCTTGCCGACCAGACTGACCTGTCCGCTGGCGACCAGATCCGGATTCCACTGGGCTGGCTTAAACACCAAGCAAAACCGGCCACCGTGAGTTCCGTCAGTGGCAACGTACTCCATGTAACCGGCAGCAGTGGCCTGAAATCCCCGCTGTCCGAAAACTCGATCATTCGGGTCGGCGATGAAGTCATTTCTGCAGCCGGCACCGCCACTCTTGTGCTGGCTGACGGCTCCGAGTTGCGCATGGCGCCGAACTCGCGACTGATGTTCAACCGCCTGACCCAATACGGTAAAGCCGGCATGGCCGATACCAGGCTGAGACTTCAGCGGGGCGAGGTGCACACCCGCGTAAAGCCAGTAAAAGAGAATGGCGTACGCTTCGAAATAGCAACCCCGTCAGCCGTCGCCGCCGTCCGTGGCACCGTGTTTTCCATGCAAACCTCGGCCGACGGTAGCCGTGTTCAGGTAACGGAAGGCATTGTTGATTTTGGTCAGCCAGGTCAAACCCGCCAAATCCCGGCCGGCTATGGTGCCAGCGTATCAGCCACAGGCTCGGCACCGATGAGTATTCGCCGGCTGCCTCCGGCCCCGGTGCTTAACCCGATTGCACCGGTACTCAAACAGTTGCCTGCCGAGCTCAACTGGCAACAGAGTGGCGTCAAAGGATACCGGGTCAATATCTTCGAAAAAGAAGGCGGCGCCTGGCTACAGAGCAAAGACACAGCAGAGGCACGTTTTGACATCAGCCAGCTCGACAATGGCCGTTACGAGATTCAGCTGGCGGCGCTTGACGAGCAAGGCATTACCGGCATGCCCGCGATCGCCTCGGTTGAGGTAGATCTGCAGGCACGGACACCGGACCTTATTTCGCCCGAGGAGGGTGAAGGCGTGAATGACGACATGCCGGAATTCCTTTGGCAGCTTAACGGTACCAACGAAGTCGCCCGGGTAGAAATTGCCGAGGATGAGGAATTCCGGCAACTGATCACCGCAAGCGAGTGGGCACCGGACAACCGGGCCCTGCCCTCCCGACCGTTGAGCCCGGGCCAGTATTTCTGGCGGGTGGTGAGCGAGGCTGGCGGCAACTCGGTGGCAACATCGCCAGCGCGCACTCTGGTGTGACCCCCTGGGCAAGGAGATCAA
>JAWOAO010000059.1:0-12562 GCA_046498485.1 Marinobacter sp.
ATTTTATCGTGGCGAGGTGTGCCTGGGCGGTGGCGTTATTGAGCAGACCTGGCGCGATGATGAGCCCCTGCCTGAGCGCCTCAGCCAGACCGATACTGCCGGAACCGAGTCATGAGCCGTTCACTGCACGACCAGACCATCGCGCTTGCCGGCCTGTTTCAGGCAGCGTCGCTGGTTCGGCAGATTGCCAACAATGGCAGCTGCAACGAACAAAGCCTGGAAACCTGCATCCGTTCGCTGTTTGCCACCAATCCCGCCTCCACCCTGGATGTTTACGGCGGCGAACTGACCGACATCCGGGAAGGCCTCGACGCCCTGTCAACGTCGCTGGCCCAGCAAAGTCGCCCCCAGGACGTCGAAATACTTCGCTATGTGCTGAATCTGATTCAGCTGGAATCCAAACTCAAGCGCAGCCCGGACATGCTGGAGGTGATCGGCAGCCGCATCGACCAGGCCCGCCACACCGCCAGTCATTTTGGCTATACCCACAGCAATCTGCTTGGCAATCTGGCGTCCATCTATGGTGACACCATCAGCACCTTTCGCCTGCGCATTCAGGTCAGTGGCAATCCGCAAGTGCTGCAACAGGAAGATAACGCCGCCAAAGTCCGGGCATTGTTGCTGGCCGGCATTCGTTCCGCAGTGCTCTGGCGCCAGAGCGGCGGCCATCGCTGGCAACTGATTTTCGCCCGCAAGAAAGTGATTCACCACGCCCGCGAGTTGTTGCGCTGATTCGGGCTGCGGGCTGGTGTATCATATATTCCCTAATTCCTGATCCGATTTTTTGATCAACTGAGAGGTTTTCGATGGAACTCACCGCCCTGACCGCTATTTCCCCGGTCGACGGACGCTACGGCAGTAAAGTCAGTGTATTTCGCAGCATCTTCAGTGAATACGGCCTGATCCGTAATCGGGTAACCGTCGAAATCCGCTGGTTGCAGAAACTGGCCCAGCACCCGGCCATTATTGAAGTGCCGGCGTTCTCCGCCGACGCCCATGCGTTTCTGGACAACATGGTCAGCGAGTTCAGCCTGACCGATGCCGAACGTATCAAGGAAATCGAACGCACCACCAACCATGATGTAAAAGCAGTTGAGTACTTCATCAAGGAAAAAATCGCCGACGTGCCAGAACTGCACGCGGTCACCGAATTCGTGCACTTTGCCTGCACCTCTGAAGACATCAACAATCTGTCGCACGCTCTGATGCTGCGCGAAGGCCTGGACCATGGCCTGCTGCCGGGCATGGACAAGGTGGTGGACAAACTGGCTGAGCTGGCCAAAGTACACGCCGAGCAGCCGATGCTGTCCCGCACCCACGGCCAGACCGCCTCTCCCACCACCGTGGGCAAGGAACTGGCCAACGTGGTTTACCGCCTGCGCCGCCAGATCAAGCAGATAAACGCTGTTGAGCTGATGGGCAAGATCAACGGCGCGGTTGGCAACTACAACGCGCATCTGTCTGCCTACCCGCAGGTCGACTGGGCCATCAACGCCAAAGATTTCATTGAAAGCCTGGGCCTGGACTGGAACCCGTACACCACCCAGATCGAGCCCCACGATTACATTGCCGAACTCTACGATGCCGTGGCCCGCTTCAACACCATCCTGATCGACCTCGATCGGGACCTGTGGGGTTACATCTCCCTGGGTTACTTCAAACAGAAGACTGTGGCCGGCGAGATCGGCTCGTCCACCATGCCCCACAAGGTGAACCCCATCGACTTTGAAAACTCCGAAGGCAACCTGGGCATCGCCAACGCCATTTTCGGGCACCTGTCCGCCAAGCTACCGATCTCCCGCTGGCAGCGTGATCTGACCGACTCCACCGTGCTGCGCAACCTCGGCGTCGGTTTTGCCCACAGCCTGATCGCCTACGAAGCCACGCTGAAAGGCCTGAGCAAACTGGAAATCAACCCGACTCGCCTGAACGACGACCTGAACAACGCCTGGGAAGTGCTGGCCGAGCCGATCCAGACCGTGATGCGCCGTTACAATATCGAAAAGCCCTATGAAAAACTCAAGGACTTGACCCGCGGCAAGGCAATGACGCCCGAAGTCATCAAGAATTTCGTGGAGACTCTGGAGATCCCGGAGCATGCGAAAGCCGAATTGCGCGCGCTGACGCCAGACACCTACATTGGCAATGCCGTCGAACAAGCCGGCAACATCTGAACTGGAGCAACACCATGGACATGCTGGGCGGACTGACAGCTTCTGAATTTCTGCGGGATTACTGGCAGAAAAAACCTCTGGTCATCCGTCAGGCATTTCCCGGCTTTCAATGCCCGGTCAGCCCGGACGAACTGGCGGGCCTGGCCTGTGAAGAAGCGGTAGAATCCCGTCTGATCATCGAAGATGACGCCGGCAAACCCTGGCAGCTGCACAACGGGCCGTTCACTCCGGAGCGCTTCAGTGAGCTACCCGAGCAGGACTGGACGCTGCTGGTTCAGGGTCTGGATCACTGGGTGCCGGACATTGCCGATCTGCTCGAGCAATTCCGTTTTATCCCGAACTGGCGCCTGGATGACATCATGGCCAGTTACGCCCCCAAAGGCGGCAGCGTTGGCCCTCATTACGACATGTACGATGTGTTCCTGCTGCAGGGCCAGGGCCATCGGCGCTGGACCTTCGGCGGCCACTGCGACCATACCTCTCCGCGGGTAGATGGCACGCCCTTGCGCATTCTGAGCAGCTGGGACGGTGAAGAAACCGTGACCCTGGCACCGGGCGACATGCTGTACCTGCCCCCCGGAATCGGCCACCACGGTGTGGCAGAAGACGACTGCATCACGCTGTCGGTCGGTTTCCGCGCACCAACGATTGACGACATCCTGACCAGTTTTACCGATTTCCTCAGCCAGAAAGACAAAGCCTCCGAGCACCTGGACGACGCGGACCTGAAACTGCAGGACAATCCCGGCACCATCGCGCCGGAGGTGATCGACCGCCTGGACAGCGTGATTCGTGAGCAGCTGGGCGACCGCCGTAATCTGGCCCTGTGGTTTGGTCAGTTCGCCACGGCTCCCAAGAGCCTGGACATTGTCGTGCCCGCCGAAGAGCCCGCCTCACCAGAAGATCTGGCTGAAGCCATCCGCGCCGGTGAGCAGTTACGCTGGAACGAGGGCTCCCGTTTTGCCTACCATGAACTGGGCAATGAAACCGCCCTGTTCGTCGACGGCGAGCAGTACCTTCTCAAAGGCGATGCGCAACCGCTGGCACCGCTGCTGTGCGCCGCCGCCCGCATCAATATGGCCGGGCTGGCCGAATTTGCCGGTGACGACGCGCTGCTTGGCTTGTTGACCACCTTGTACAATCAGGGTTCGGTCTACTTCGAGTAAGCCATGACACCAAGATTCCGAAAATACAGCTGGCAACTGGCACCGGACTCGATTCGTGATATCCGCCAACGGGTGTTCATTGATGAACAGAAGGTGCCGCCAGAACTGGAGTGGGATAATACCGATGAGATCGCCGACCACTACCTGGTGGTCGATCGCAACAACTTGCCCATGGCCACCGCCCGCCTGTTCTCAACCCTGGAAGAAACCGGTCACATAGGCCGGATGGCGGTGCTTCCGGAATACCGGGGCCAGGGCATTGGCAGGGCGCTGTTGCGCCATCTGCTGACCGAATCCGCCGGGCGCTTTCCGGAACTTCGACTGTCGGCACAACAACACGCCACCGGTTTCTACCAGCACTGCGGCTTCCACATCTGTTCAGTGCCCTATGACGATGCCGGCATTCCTCATCTGGACATGCGCTGTCTGGCACCGGCATTGGCCCATGAAGTGATCGCCCGGCGGCGACAACCGCTGATTCTGGGTGCCGACGCTGACATCTGGCGGTTTGATCACGACAACGCCATGTTTGGGCTGATGGACTCGCTGGTTGGCCAGACCGGCCAGCGCCTCTGGCTGTATGACCGCTATCTGGATCATGACCGGTATGATCGCCAGCAACTCCGCGAACTGATTTCAGCCGTTGCCCGCGGGCACCGGTTGAGCGATGTAAGGTTGCTGATTCACGATGACAAGCCGCTGGTGCAGCGACGACACCAGCTGGTCGAACTGATGCGCCGGCTGACCAGTCGCATTGAACTGAGACTGGTGAACCAGGACTACCCGATCGAAGACCAGCCGTTTTTGCTGGCAGACCGCGAAGGCATCCTCTGCCGGCACGAATTCAGCAAGCCCGAAGGTTTCGCCAGCTTTGCGGCAGGCGGACGAGTGAGACTCAAGGCGGAAGCGTTCCAGCGTATGTGGGATGTTGCCCGGCCCTCGCTGGAACTGCGGGAACTACCGATCTGAATGCTGGCCCAGAGACACCTGTGGTGATTCAAACTGGGCGCCGAAGGGCGCAAACTCCTCGTCGACTTCTTCTGCCACTTCCGCAATAAGCTTTCTCAACCATTGATGGTCCGAGTTGTGCTGCAACAAGGGACTCCAGGCCATTTTCAGCTCAAACGGCGGAATTTCAAAGGGCGGCACTTTCACCACCAGGTTGGGGTTGTCTTTCTGAAGCCAGGCCGCCCGTGACGGCAACGTGGCGATCAGGTCATGCTGTTCCGCCAGCAGCATGGCCACCTGATAATGCCGGGTAAAGACTGAAATCTGGCGTTTACGACCCATGCGCCCCAGGGCCTCATCGACCCAACCCAGCCGCTGTACATCCTTGGGGTTGACCCCGACGCCCACGCCAAAGCCGGTTTTACTGACCCAGATATGGCTGGCATCCAGATAGGTATCCAGCGTAAACGGCTGTTTCAGAATGGGATTACGGACATTCATCAGGCAGGCGAAATACTCGGTCCACAGGGTTTTCTGATGGAATGACTGCGGAATCTTGTCGAACCGGTTGATCGCCATGTCCAGCCGACCCTGCTCCACGTCCAGATAACTCACGTCGCTGGGCGTGAGCACATCCAGAGTCACATGGGGCGCTTCCTGACGAATGCGCCTCAATACCCGCGGCATCAGACAGGATTCAGCATAATCACTGGCCATGATCCGGAACACCCGCTGGCTTTCCTGCGCCGCGAACGGCGTTTTCTGCTGCACGGCCTGTTCAATATCGGACAGAATACCCCGCACTAACGGTTGTAATTCCCGGGCCCGCTCAGTGGCCGTCATGCCTTCGCTGGTGCGCACCAGCACAGGATCACCCAATAGATTCCGTAACCGGCGCAGGCCATTACTCATGGCCGGCTGGGTAATGCCAAGATGGTTGGCCGCTTTGGTCACATTGCGTTCACGCAGCAAGACATCGAGATACACCAGCAAATTGAGATCAATCCGGGATATATCCATTGCGCGCTCCGTTCAAGTGTTGACGTGGCCATAAACTGGATGGCCTATTCATTGATAAACGTAATATACATCAAACTGATCATTCATAAATTAAATGGCCGTTTATTCAGCTTACAAGCAGAAACGGACGAATGCCGAGAGTTCTGTTAGGCTTCCACGGCGTTACCAAATACCATCAAGAAGCCGAGGCAGCCTGCCGGGCCGCCCGTTCACTGTATTCCGGAGCCAATACCGACACCATGGACCCAACCACCATTGTGCTGCTGCTTGCGGCGATCGTTACCCTTTCACTTATTATTATTGTTATCAGCCAGATGCGCGAAAAAGCCCGGATCGAGCGGGTTCGCAAGATGACGGCTCAGGAAGATCTCTACAACCGCGCTTACCGCCTGCTTTCGGAGATTCCCGGGCAGTATCTCACCGCCGATCTCAAGCTGCTGCTACTTAAACGCATGGAAGACGCCTGCAACGCGCTCACCATGCTGAAGTCCGATCAACCCGTCGGCAAATGGCTGGATGCGGTAAAACAGACCAAAAAGCAGGTGTTGGAAAATACCGACAACCGGCCCCCGGTCAAAATCGACTCGCCCGAGAAGGCAACCTACATCAAAGAGTTGCTGCAAAACCTGTTCAAAATGATCGAGACAATGCACAAGGCTGGCCGCATTGACACGGCCACGGCCAAGAAGAATCTCAAGCATGTGCTGTTTCTGGTCCACAAAACCCACGCCGACCTGCACGTCTTTCAAGCGCGCGACCACATTCACCAGAACCAGATCCGCAAAGCTATCCACGCCTATCATCTGGCGAGCACTGAATTGGGCAAATCAAAAGACAATCCGTTGGCCATGAAGGCGGTCAAAAGCTTCCGAACCCGCATCAAGGAACTTGAGGCAAGCATTGTCGAAGGCAAGACCGACACCGAAGGCTATGCAAGTCTGGATCGGGAGTGGGACAATTTTCTTCAAGATGATGGTTCCTGGAAAAAGAAGGCTGATTACGACAATTGAGGCCCACACTCTTTACCCACTGACCAGCCACAGGGATGACCTCGCACCGTGTTTAACAGCGTCGGGAAAAGACTGTCCTACCGCCTGACCCGCGACACTGTGCTGGTGGCAATGGCCCTTGGCCTGGCCTTGAACCTGGTTCAGATTACCCTCGACTATTTCTCCGCCAGCAACGCCATGGAGCACGACATCCAGGCGTTGCTGGAAATCAGTAACAGCCCGGCGTCCCGGATCGCTCACAACATTGATGTGCGACTGGCGGACGAGTTGCTGGATGGCCTCTTGCGACATCCGGCTAACGTCGATGCCAGGATTCTGGACAGCGATGGTCAAACCCTGTCGGCCGCAAGTCAGAGCAGCTCAATCTCGAGATACCGGTGGATCAGTGATCTTCTGTTTGGCTCCAGTCGCGTGTTCAACTCTGAACTGCAGGTACCGCAACTGCCGGATCAGCCCTTGGGTCAGCTTGTGGTCACCATCGACACCTGGCATTACGGCTGGCAATTCCTTCAGCGCGCTGCCAGCACCCTTCTGATCGGCCTGGTCAAAAGCCTGGTACTGTCCGCTGCCTTGCTCGGCATTTTCTATTTTGTCCTGACCCGACCGATGCTCAATGTCATTGAGGCACTGAGCAAGATCAGAGCCAGCACCCCTGAGAAGGTACGCCTGCCGATACCGCTGAATCATCGTTTTGATGAGATTGGCACCATGGTGGGCATCATCAACCAGCACCTGGAACACATGGAAGGCAGCGTGGCGCAGCTAAGGGCTGCCGAAAGCACCATGAAGAACTATTCCGGCCAGCTTGAGCAGGAAGTTGCCGACCGGACCCGAGAGATTTCTGAAAAAAACCAGGCCCTGCAGCGCGGCAACCGCGCTCTGGTGCGGGCCAAAGAAGATGCTGTGCGCCGGGCTCGAGCCAGGGCCAACTTCCTGGCCAGCATGAGCCATGAAATCCGCACGCCCCTCAATGGAATGCTGGGAATGCTGGGCCTGGCGATTGACAGCGAACGCGATGCCGGTCAGCGCAGCCAGCTGGAAATTGCCCTGAACGCCGGTGACACTCTGCTGGAATTGCTCAATGACATTCTCGACATCTCGAAAGTTGAAGCAGGCAAGCTGAGCCTGGAGAACATTCCGTTCTGCATGCGCAGCCTGGCTGAGGAGTGCGCTACGCTTCATGCCCAGCAGGCCCGGCGCAAGCATATTGATCTGGTTAACGAGACCGACCCGATGTTGCCGGAGCAATTCCTCGGAGACCCGACACGCACCCGGCAGATCCTGAACAACCTGCTGAGTAACGCCATCAAATTTACCGATGACGGCAGTGTTCGGGTGCGCACCTCCTGCTCAGGCGGCAGCGTGCGTCTGGAAGTTATTGATACCGGCATCGGCATGTCCAAGGCCGGATTACACCGTATTTTCTCCCCCTTCTCCCAGGCTGACTCCGACACTACCCGGCTCTATGGCGGCACCGGCCTGGGGTTGACGCTCTGCCGTCAGTTGGTAGAGCGAATGCACGGACAGATCCTGGTGGACTCCAGCGAGGGCTCGGGCACCCACTTCACCGTGACCCTGCCGCTACCAGTAAAAGAACCCGCCAATTCGTCGCTACCGGAGGAGACCGCCGCAACACTGCGTAACGCCGGCGTTGCCATGGCGATTCCTGCACAGCACCCTCACCGCCTGGCACTGGAGTCTCAGCTCCGGGCCTGGACGATTCCGGTACGAAGTGCCAGCCGTTATCCGGAGAGCATTCTACTGATGGCGGCGGAGCCCGGTGACGCCGGAGCCATCGCCTTTGCCAATGATTGGGGCGGCCTGGGGGTCATTCTGGCCGACACCTCGTCAACGTTCAGCAGCAATCAACCCGGGCAGTATGTACTGCCCCTGCCCCTGAGGCGGGCGGAGCTGTACCAGTGCCTGTGCTCAGCAGCCGGACTGCTGACCAACGAAAGGGACGCAGCGCGGGATCAAGCCATCAAAGCGGTCGAATCGATTCGGCCACTGTCGCTTTTGCTGGTCGAAGACAATCAGGTCAACCAGCTGGTCGCCAGCAGCCTGCTGAAAAAGCTGGGCCACCGGGTGGATCATGCCAGGAACGGCCAGTGCGCCCTCGAGGCCCTGCGAAAGCGCCGTTACGATCTGGTGCTCATGGACTGCCAGATGCCGGTCATGGATGGCTATCAGGCTACCCGGGCGATACGGCAGAATCCCCAGTGGCAGAACATTCCGGTCATTGCCGTCACGGCCAACGTCATGCAGGGTGATCGTGAAGAGTGCCTGGCTGCGGGCATGAACGACTACATTACCAAACCCTACAAACGCGATGAGCTCAAAGCGGTCATCCATCGGTGGGCGCCGGGTGCTCCAGAATTGCCAACAGACTCCTGAGCTCCTGCTTGAGCGCAACCAGCCGATGCGGTTCTACACCCAGGCCGCAAACCAGGCGCCCCGGCACCTGAAGCGCTTTGGCACGCAGTTGCCAGCCGGCCTCGGTCAACACCACTCGCACCATCCTCTCATCGTCGGTCTGGCGCTGCCGGGTCAACAGTCCTTGCTCTTGCAGCCGCTTTAAAAGCGGCGTCAGGGTGCCGCTATCAAGCCGTAAACGAGCGCCAACATCCGATACCCGGGCCGGCTCACCATCAGGGCCACGCTCCCAGAGAACCAACATCACCAGGTATTGCGGGTAGGTGAGCCCGAGTTCTGCCAGTAACGGACGATACCGGGCGGTGACCGCCCGGTTCAGCGCATAAAGCGCAAAGCAGATCTGGTTATCCAGTGCCAGTATTGGCTCTTGTTGGACCATCTCAGAGCAGCTTCTCGATATCTGTGCGAATGTCAGCCGGCTTGGCTGTCGGCGCATACCGACGAACAACCTGCCCCTCGCGGTTGACCAGAAACTTGGTGAAGTTCCACTTTACTTTCTCGGACCCCATCAACCCTTTTGCCTCTGTCTTCAGAAAGCGGAATAACGGATGGGTGCCGTCACCATTAACCTCAATCTTGGCAAACATCGGAAAATTGACGCCATAATTCAGCGAGCAGAACTGGCTGATGGCATCTTCGTTACCCGGATCCTGGTTCATGAACTGAT
This sequence comes from Marinobacter sp., assembly GCA_046498485.1. Classification (GTDB taxonomy): domain Bacteria; phylum Pseudomonadota; class Gammaproteobacteria; order Pseudomonadales; family Oleiphilaceae; genus Marinobacter. The sequence continues at coordinate 9,419 of JAWOAO010000059.1, forward strand.
TGCAGGGAAAGCCCAGCACCTCAAAGCCTTTGTCGCCCAGCTGATCACGCAGTGCCTGCAAGCCTTCGAACTGAGGGGTAAAGCCGCACTTTGACGCGGTGTTGACGATCAACAGGACCTTGCCCCGATAGTCCGCCATGGAGATTTCATCACCTTTTATAGCGCGGGCACTGAACTGATAAATCGATTCACCTGACATACGCTGACTCCCTATCGTGTTAACCCGTGGATTCATATTGTGCACAATTTAATTGGGCAAAGCCATAATGCCTGCGGCGCTTTTCAGCCCAGACGCGAGAGTTCACTTCAAGGAACCTCTGCAAACTATCCGGGTTTGACCACAATTCCGCACAATTGCCCCTGTTGCCCCAGGCCTTCCCTCCGCTAGAATAGGCAGCTTCCGTTAACCGGAACCTGTTTCCGACTGTTTGTTAAGGACGCCAGCACTCCATGCAGAACTACTTCAAATCCGCCAAGCTCGACAACGTGTGTTATGAAATTCGTGGCGTGGTTCTGCGTGAGGCCCGTCGCCTTGAAGAAGAAGGCCACCGGGTATTGAAGCTCAACATTGGCAATCCGGCCGCCTTTGAACTGGATGTGCCGGAAGAAATCCAGCAAGACGTTATCTACAACATGCACCAGGCCCAGGGTTACGTTGAATCCAAGGGACTGTTCTCGGCCCGCAAGGCGGTGATGCACTATTGCCAGCAGCGCGGTATTGCCAAGGTCGATATTGATGACATTTTTCTCGGCAACGGTGTCAGTGAGCTGATCGTGATGTCCATGCAAGCGATGCTCAACACCGGTGACGAGGTGCTTATTCCGGCTCCCGATTATCCCCTGTGGACGGCTGCCGTCACTTTATCCAGCGGCAAACCGGTGCACTACCACTGCGATGAACAGCAGAACTGGTTCCCGGATATTGACGACATCAAAAAGAAAATTACCAGTCGCACCCGGGCCATCGTGTTGATCAACCCCAACAACCCGACCGGGGCGGTCTATTCGGTAGAGCTTCTGCATCAGGTTATCGAACTGGCCCGGCAACATAACCTGATGATCCTGTCGGATGAGATCTACGACAAGATCCTCTACGACGGCACCCAGCACACCTCTACCGCCTCGCTGGCGGATGACGTGTTGTTTTTTACCTACAATGGCCTGTCCAAGAACTATCGGGCGGCGGGTTATCGCTCAGGCTGGATGATCATCAGTGGTGCCAAGCACCGGGCCAGAGACCTCATCGAGGGCATAGAAATGCTCTCCAACATGCGCCTGTGCGCGAACGTGCCAGCGCAGTTGGCCATCCAGACATCGCTCGGTGGCTATCAGTCTATTAACGACCTGGTGGCTCCTGCCGGCCGTCTGTACGAACAAAGAGAAACCGCCTGGCGCATGCTCAACGACATTCCCGGTGTCAGCTGCGTGAAACCTCAGGGTGCGTTGTACCTGTTTCCAAGGCTCGACCCGAAACATTTCCCCGTGGTCAACGACGAAAAACTGGTGCTCGATTTGTTACTGCAGGAAAAAATCCTCCTGGTGCAGGGCTCTGCCTTCAATATTGACGACAAACAGCACCTTCGCGTGGTGTTCCTGCCCCGGAAAGATACGCTCGAGGATGCCATGACCCGTCTCGGCAATTTCCTTGAGCACTACCGTCAGTAACCGGAGCTGATATGGCCGACCTCCACGTCGAAGACTTCTACAAGGACGTTGCGATCGCATTGATCCAGCTGTATTCCGCTTTCCCGAGGCGGATCAACCTGTTTGTGGAAGATATTGCCGGGCCGGATCAACCTGACGAATTCGGCCTGCACAGCAAACGGCACATGGCCTGTTTTGGCGCTCTGCTCTGGCTGGCGGAGGAAGGCCTGCTGCGTTATGTCGATACCATCCGGCAGGAAGCGCTGGACCAGACCGTGCTGACCCGGGACGCGTTCGTCCGGCTCAGCGCGCCCGCGCCGCGGGCACTGGTCGAGGAGTTGAATGAGCCGCTGTCTGAGCCAGCGCTACCCCCATCGGTGCAGAAAGACCTGTCTACCTACGTCTACCTTTTACGATCGGCACTCAGGAGCCGCAGCTCGAGCAGAATCAGCCTTGCGGTGCAATCCACCTTCTTCACCAACACCGGCTTCAGCAGTGTTCATTAAATGAAGGTAAACTTCTTGAAGCCGTGAACCCGCACCACCACTATCGGTCTGAAAGGCAAGCTGCTTAAGCGAACGTCAACTCGGGAATAAACCATGCGGATATTGTTGTTTCTGGCCACTAACCTGGCGGTTATTCTGGTCGCAAGTTTTACCTTGCGCCTGCTCGGCGTCGATAGCTATATGGCGCAACAAGGCATTAACTACGGGTCGCTACTCGCCTTCGCTGCGGTATTCGGCTTTGCCGGTGCGATTATCTCGCTACTGATCTCCAAACCCATGGCCAAATGGAGCACCAAAGCGCGGGTGATTGACTCGCCAAGAACACCGGCGGAGCGCTGGCTGGTGGATACCGTTGCCGTACTGGCAAAGCAGGCTGGAATCGGCATGCCGGAAGTGGCCATCTTTCCGGCCACTCAGTCCAATGCCTTTGCCACCGGCTGGAACAAGAACAACTCGCTGGTCGCGGTCAGCGAGGGGCTATTACACCGCTTCAACAAGGATGAGATCAAGGCGGTGCTGGGCCACGAAATTGGCCACGTGGCGAACGGAGACATGATCACTCTGGCGTTGATTCAGGGCGTGGTGAATACCTTTGTCCTCTTCGCATCACGGGTGATCGGCTCGTTCGTGGACCGGGTGGTGTTCAAGAATGAAAGTGGCCACGGGATCGCGTTTTTCGTGGTCAGTATTGTCGCTGAAATTGTGCTCGGCATCCTGGCCAGCACCATTGTGTTCTGGTTCTCCCGACGTCGGGAATTCCGGGCCGACATTGCCGGCGCGCAGCTGGCCGGAACCGGTGCCATGATCAGCGCCCTGATGCGACTGAAACAGGAAAGTGAGGTGCCCGACCAGATGCCCGACACACTGCAGGCGTTCGGCATCAACCGCGGTGCCCGCTCGGGGTTATCAGCCCTGTTCATGACCCACCCGCCGCTGGAAGATCGAATCGCAACCCTACAGAACGCCAGAGTCTGACTCAAGAATGAAGAAGGGG
>JAWOAO010000145.1:0-3322 GCA_046498485.1 Marinobacter sp.
ATGGGTGATATCCAGGTGGACGTCCGATGGCAGCGTATCGTCGCTGAAGGCCTGCAAGCGTTTCACGACATTCCGGGTAATGTCGCTGACGTTGCGTCCCGCCAGGGTGGTCACCGCCAGCGTGACGGCCGGGTAGGGTGCCGAGAAGCTTTGCTGCCAATGTAGTACCGCCTGATTCTGTTGCACTCGCCCGGCACGCAGTTGCGCGACCTGCTTGAGGTAAACGGGGCCCCCGCCGTCGTTGCCTACCGGCACCCGTCCGAGCTGGCCAAGATTATCCAGGCTGATCCCAGCCTGCAGGTCGGTTACCGGACGGCCTTCCAGGCGTCCGGTAGGCACCTGCCGATTGGCACCGGCCACCGCTTCCGCTACCTGGGTCAAGGGGATCTTGCGGGCGGCCAGCTGCGCAGGATCGGGCAGGATTTCAATCGCCGCCTTGTCGCCGCCGAACCGCTGCACATCACGGACACCCGGCACCCGCAGCAATTCAGTGGACAATTCGGTAGCCATGTCCTGCAGCCTGTCCGGCCCGACGACTTTGCTGCTGAGCGTGGCCATCAGCACTACCAGCCGCGATTCGCCAAAGGTTTCGATGGTAGGCGAGCCGGCGGTGGCCGGCAGCTCATTGGCGCGGGCACCAAACAGTTCGTCCAGCTTTGAGAAGGCCTTGTCTTTCCCGGTGCCGGCCTCGAATTCCACTGACAACAACGCGCCGTGGCTCGAGCTGCTGCTGCGCACCTCGCTGACCGAAGCCAGTTCCTGCACCCAGCCGGCGGCCTTGCGGGCCAGCTGGTTGTCGACCCGCTCGACACCAGCGCCAGGCCAGGGGATCAGGATGGTGGCAGTGGGCACATTGATATCCGGTCTGTCTTCCCTGGGGGTGACAATCAGCGAATAGCCGCCGAGCATCAGACAGGCCACCACGAACAGCGGAACAATAGGGGAGACCAGCAGGTGTCGGGCGATGCGCCCCGCCAGTCCGGTTTTATCGCCGGTCATTATCCGCCACGGCAGGTTTGACAGTCACCTGCTGGCCATCTCGCAGAGCGGTAGAAGGATCCAGCACCACTTTCTCTCCGACTGACAGTCCCTCGGTGACCGGGATCTTGTCGCTGCCGTTGGCGCGGAGATTGGCGGTTTTTATCCATTTGAGATGAACTCTCGGTTCGTCGCCGCTTTGTTCCAGCACTAAGGTACCGGTCAGCTGCCCGCGGCTGATCAGGGCGCTTTCCGGCAAGCCTACCCAATCGTGGGTGTCATTAACCGAAGGCCGATTCTGTGTTGGCACCAGCACCGTCACCACCTGGCCCGGCGCCAGAGTGCTGTGTTCGTTATCCAGTGCCAGCCGCAGTCGCTGACCGGTGGCTGCCTTATCCAGAGCCGGAACAATGCCAACCAGACGCGCCGGCAGGGTGTGTCCATCTTTACCGCTAAGCACCTGAACCAGTTGCCCGGGTGTGAGGCTGGTGGCTACCTGGCTTGAGACTGGCACGTCGATACGCAGGGTGTCACGAGCTTCAACCACCAGCAGTGCCTGGCCAGGGCCAACGAAACTGCCAGGGTCGACCAGGGTTTCAGTCACCTGACCGTCGAAGGGGGCGGACAGACGGGTGTAGTCCAGGTTGGTTTGCCGGGCCTGCAATTCGGCTTTGGCGCCTTGCAGGCGTGCCTCTAACTTGCGAACCCTGACACCGGCCTGCTCCATTTTTACCCGGGCAATCAGGTCTTCCTCGTACAGCCGTTGCAGGCGTGCGTGCTCCCGCCGCGCCTGCTGCAGGGCCGAATCGGCTGCCTTGATATCGACCTGTGCAGCGATGATGGCCGATTTCAATTGCCGCGAATCGACGCTGGCCAGGTGCTGGCCAGTAGTTATCCGGTCGCCCGGCTCGACGCTTACCATCTGCAGGGTGCCCGACATACGGGTACTCAGAACCGCCCGCTTGCCGGGGCGAACAATACCGGGCAGTGTGCGGTCGATGCCGTTTTTCCAGGGTTTAACGTCGGCAACGGTGACTTCCGGCCTTTCGGCGGTTTCTTTTTCCTGCGGTTCCGAGGTGTCGCCGAAACACCCTGCCAGAGCCAGTGACGATGTGAGCCACAGGGCGCGGCTTAAAGCAATCATGGGTGAGTTTTACCTAACGCCAGAAGTGGATCACGGCCGTGCTGGAGGTGATAGTTCATGGCGGCAAGAACAGTCTGATAACGGGTATCAATCAACACGGCCCGTGCCTGGTCGAGCCGGGCTCGGGCGGAGAGCAGGTCAGTCATTGAGCCCAGGTTTTCCTGGTAGCGGCGCTTGGCCAGGCGAGCGGCTTTTCGCGCCGCTGCAGTGGATTGTTCGGCGGCCTGCCAGGCACCATAACCCGCTTGCCAGCGGCTGATGGCAATGGCCTTTTCCCGCTCTATACGCCGTCGCGTTTCTTCCAGCTCGGTTTGGACTTTCTGCGCGTCAGCCCGGGCTTCGGCAATTCGACCCTGGCGGCCCAGGCCATCAAACAGCGTCCATTGCAGATTCACGGCTATCAGCCAGCCATCGGCGTTGCCGGCCAGCGGCTGGTTGCCGTAGGCCCATTGATGTCGGGCCAGCAGGTTCACCCGTGGGAGCCATTCTGCCTCGGTAGCCAGGGTTTGCCGGTCAGCAGCTCTGGCGGCCAGTTGCCTGGCTTCGAGATCCTTTCGGCGCGCGCTTTTGCGGGTATCTATGGGTGGTGGGGGATCGGGTAAGGTCGTTTCCAGTTGCAATGGCCGATCCGGCGCCAGGCCGAGCAGGGATCTGACCAGGTATTCGGCTTCCCGTGTGGCGGCCCGGGCCTGGGCGATTCTTGCTCGTGCCGCTGCCAGTTCGGCGCGGGCCTGCTCGACATCCAGGCGGGCAGCCATACCCTGTTGATAGCTGCTTTCAGCCATCTTCGCGGCATGGTCGGCGGCTTTGCGAGATTGCTCGGCTGTTTTTTCTTGGCTGCGCAGGCGCAGGACATTGAAGTATCGGCGTGTCACTTCGAGGCGGAGGGCCTGTTGTCCCCACTGCTCGGCCCGACGCCGGGCATCCGCCGTTAGCGCGGCGGCTGCGCGTTGTTGCAGGGCATCGGCGTTGAACAGAGGCTGTACCAGCTGTACGCCGGCAACTGCGCCCTCTAGCGGGCCGAGATCGACTTGCCGGATGCCGGTGGGACTGCGCGGGTCAGGCACCGGCAGACCGGTAATCAGGCTGGAATCCGCACGTAGCCAGCTGGTATCGGCGCTCAGGGTGGGCAGGAACGCCCTGGCCGTTTGGGTGTGTTGCGCCTCGGCCTGACGGGTTTCGGCATCCAGGGCCTGCAGG
>JAWOAO010000297.1:0-2712 GCA_046498485.1 Marinobacter sp.
GGCTTTTCGCTGACTCTGACGCTGATTACGTAGGCAAGAGCGATGAAGCCCCAGCCCAACAGCACAGTGGAAGCAATAAACCGGAACATTGCGGTGGCCAGGCTGGTGATGGCGACGTCTTCCACCAGCAGGGCAATGGCGACTCCGGCAACACCGAAGCCTATCAGGGTGGCCAGGGCCAGGGTCAGACCATGACCAAGGAACTTGCCCAACAGCAGTTGGCTGCGACTGAGCGGGTATGTCATCAGCAGCAGCAGGGTGCCGCCCTCTTCTTCCCCGACGATGGCATCGTAGGCCAGCAGCAGGGCGATCAGCGGAATCAGGAAGATACCCAGGCTGGCGAGGCTGGCGATGGTGGCCGGCGTGGAGGCATACCCCACCTGCCCCGAGGCAGCCGCGCCGAACCAGGCAATGCCGAGCGCGAGGGTGGCGAATACCAGGGAGATGGCCACCAGCCACCGGTTACGGAAGCTGTCGCTGAGTTCTTTGCGGGCAATGGTCCAGATGGATTTCATTGGTTGCCTCCACGATGGGCCAGGCCACCCGAGCCGATGAAGTGAACGTAGATATCTTCCAGGCTGGGCTGATGTATGCCCAGATCGGCCACTTCGCCGGAGCTTATCAAGGTGTGTATCAGTGCCATTTTTTCTCTCGGTCTCACGTCCACCAGCAGTCGGCCGTTGTCACTCTTGATCATCAGGCCGGCATTCGAGCCGGTACCGTCCACCACGTGCTCCAGGGCGCTCAGGCTGTTGGCCGGCTCCAGGGTGAGCGTCACCGGCATATTGGCCTGTCGGCGCAAGGCCGGCAGATCGCCGACGGCTTTCAGGGCACCGTCGGTCAGGATGGCGGCACGGTCGATGTACGGTTCAACGCCCGGCAGCACGTGTGAACACAACACAATACCGGCGCCTTCATCCCGCAAACGCCGCAGCAACCGGTACAGATCCGCCGTCGCGACCGGGTCCAGGCCTACGGTGGGCTCATCCAGCATCAGCAACTTCGGCTTGCCCAACAGAGCCTGCGCCAGCCCAAGGCGCTGGCGCATACCCTTGGAATAGGTCTTGGTGCGGGCATCCATGGCGTCACCCAGCCCCACCTGGTCCAGCAGCTCCGGCACCTGCTTCAGCGACGCGCCTTTGAGCCGGGCAAAGTGGCTGAGAATCTCCCGACCGGTCAGCTGCGGATAGAACATCACGTTCTCCGGCAGGTAACCAATGTGCTGGCTCACCTGCGGATCACCCGCCTCGCCTTCCAGCACCGATACCTTGCCTTCGCTGGGCTTCATCAAACCCAGAATCAGTTTGATCGAGGTGGTCTTGCCTGCCCCGTTATGGCCGAACAGCCCGAGGATCTCCCCAGGCTCCAGGCGCAGATCAACACCGTGCAGCACCGCTGCCTTGTCATAACGGTGGCTGACGTTCTCAAGTCGAAAACAGTTCATCGGATCTCCGATTGCAGATGCTCGGGAATTCGCATCAAGGGATGGGGGTCAGTGACACCGGCGGATTTCACCACCGGAAACGCATCCTGCACCCAACGCAGGGTATCCACCGCCGGGCTGAACATCAGCACCTTCGCCTCCGGGTACTTCCACAACAGGCGGTCAACATTGTCGTTGGGCTCATAGGGCACGTCGCCCAGACCGTCCTGATTGCGGTCCCAGCCCAGATAATCGCTCCAGAAATTACCCCTGCCGTCTTTGGCCCAGGACTGGGTACGAGTAGCAACATACTTAACCTGGCGCTCGTTGTTCACAAAGGCGTTATCAAACACCTCGTTGTCCTCAGAGCCTGCCGTCAGATGAATGCCGATGTTACTGTCCGCAAACAGGTTCCCTTCGAAGGTGTTATACAAAGAGTTGTAGATGAAAACCGCTTTGCCCTCACCCCCGGAGATCACGAAACCGCCGGTCCCGCCTCCCGAAACTCCCGTCACCACATTACCCCGCAGCGTGGAGTTGGTGATGAAATTCATCAGAATCCCGTAGTTCTCATCATTTTCCGAACGGTTATCCACCACCGTCAGATACTTGCTTTGCATCAAGGCATAACCGGTACGGGTACCCCGGGTGACATTGCCTTCGAGCAGGTTGTGCATCGAATACATGTAATGAATGCCATAACGCAGATCGGTCATCAGATTGTTGCGGATCTTGTTGTTATTGGCCGTCTCGATATAAATCGCATCCCGGGTCTGACTGATATCATTACTTTCAATCAGCGCCCCGGTGGTATTGAACAGGTGAATGCCATTGCCCCGATCCTGCGACCTTAAACTGACATCGCCACGGATATGATTATTCCGCACCGTCACATCCGGCGTCGCATCCAGCCACACCCCGAACGCCGGCCCCTGCAGCCGGTTATTCTCAACCACCGCCCCTTCGGCCTCCCGCGCCACAAAAATCCCGGTATCCAGCGTGTTCAGATCCCTGCCCCAGTTACGCACCGTACAACCGGAAAACGTCACGCCCTCCGCCACGATATCCACAGCAGTACCCTGGCCCGCACCGTCAATTACAGTGTCCGGAACACAGGACACCGTCACCCCCGGCACCCTGATAGCCAGCGCCGGAAGTGTTTCTGGTGGAAGCTCGATGGAAGCACCCGGCTCCAGATTATCAAGCTGCTGCTGCAGGTCCGCATTGGCGGCAAGCGATAAAAGAGCGACTGACAGAACCACTCCATAGCGCAAAAGTTGATGCATTAA
>JAWOAO010000368.1:0-3763 GCA_046498485.1 Marinobacter sp.
AACCGGCGCCACACCAAAGAGCCACTGGTGAGCCCAGACCACCATCAGCACATACACCGCAAGGCCGCCGATAACGGCGATGGCATCATTCGCCTTATTGGCCGGGAGCGTGGGAATCGGCCGCTGGGTTCTGCGCTTCATGGAAATCCGGTCGACCACTGCCCATGCCAGGAAAGAGCCGAACAGCAGCACATCGTGCAGCATGCCGTTGGCCAGCAGGTGCGCCAGTGCCCACAGTTTGACGGCGACCAGCATCGGGTGGCCCACCTTCGCCTTGATCTTGCCAGGGAAATAGGTGGCGAACAGCAGCGGAAAGACCGGGACCAAAAGCAGCATGGCCAGGTGCCGGAGCCAACCGGCCGGTGTGTAGATCACGGTCGGGTCCATGCGGGCAGCGCCATAACCCCAGATGATCAGCACCAGGCCGACGAGGGAAGCCAGTCCGTAGAGCCCTTTGAAAGGGACCTCGCCCAGAGAGTTGTGCAGGCGATTGCGCAACGGTTCGTTGACGATGGACAGCGAGTGTACCCCGAGAAACAGAACCAGACCGACGATCAGTATGGCCATTACCAAGCTCCTTGTTTGAGTGGTCGGGCCGTTGTCCATACGCGGCCCTGATACGAAAAATCTCAGTCAGTATAGCTGCGCAAACCGAGACAGCACATTCCCGGGTGTTTATCATCCAGTGCCTGTTCCACCGGTTTTGTAAGGACACCCTGGTGCAATGTGCACAATGGTGTGAAGGCCTGGCTTAAAAGGAATTTCCCAGCAAACCGATGACGCCGACAACAATCAGATAACCGGCCACAATGTAATTAAGCAATTTCGGGAACACCAGGATACCGATGCCGGCGCCGAGGCTGATAAGGGGAGCGAGTTCCAGATTCAGAGTCATGGTGAATTCTCTTGTGGTTCTACGTTCGAAAGGGTTCGAGTAGATCCGGGGAAGCTTGGCACTGCCGGCGCTGGACATCAAGGACCGCTTAAGCAGTTTGTGAGAAGGTTACTTCGATGCTGATTCAGTAAGGACTATTCGCTCCGGGCGCCAACTGAGGGAAATAGAATGGCTCGGCATGCTCTGGAATCTCCCATTTCAGCGGGGACCGGCTACTGGTTTCACTCAGCAAGCCGTCGTCCTTGAGTTGCCGCAGCAAACGGCGAGCGCTTCGCTCCGGCATTCCCGTAAGTGCGATTGCATCGGCCCTGTCCAATGAGCCACTGAGGAACGCGTTGTACAACAGTAGCGCCGCGACGGGTTTGTATTTGCCTTCTGCGCCACGAATACGTCCGTCATTTCGCGCATCGATGTAACCCCGGATTCGGGTGCGCAGTCCATCGAAGGCCAGGAGTTCTGTGATGTAGCGTACCTGGTCCAGAGCGGTAACCAGCATGAACTTACAGAACAGCGCCAGGCGCTCCTCACTCAAGGCACCACGCCCATCACTTGTGCCTTGTCTCGGGAAATCAGCTTGTGCCAGAGCTGACTTGTAACTGGCAGATCTGCGGGCAAGCCCCCGGCTCAGGCACCAGATACCGCAACTCTCCAGGCCAGCGGCCCGGAAAGCGGCGTCCGTCCACAAACGAACGACCCTGCCATTTCCGTCCAGAAACGGGTGAATCCACAAGAAACGGTGGTGCGCGCAGGCAAGGCTGATGAGCCGCTTGTTGCCTGGATAGCGGGCCGAACGGTATTCATCACAAAACCCCTTCATCAGGCTTTCAAGGCCTTCTGCTTCCGGAGGAATATGCTGACCGACTTTGACGTTTCGGGTTCGCCATTGGCCCGGTTCAACCATTGCTATGATGCCCTTTTCATCCCGAACCTGACGCAGAGACTCAGGCAAACCCTCATAAAATCGCCGGTGAAGTTCGAGGATGAAGTCAGTCGAACAGACCTCGTCCAGGGTCGGATTCTTGCCCTCAATCCAGCCCTGCACCTTGATGTGTGCCAGAGACTCCAGCTGATGATCGCGTTTGACCGGATCATCGCTGTACTTGCCGCGCTGAGCCTCCCGGATTTCGTGGGGCAACGTGCGGTTACCCTCAATAAGGTTCGAGTAGTAGGAGTTAATCACCGCCATGTGTCGACGAATGGTATCTGCGCTTTCAGTGGGTACCATTCCCGATAGTCGTGAGGCTTCACGATCCAGTCGGGTTGCCAGATCCAGAAGGCCATGCCGCTCCAGAGCGGAGTCCTGAGGTAAAAAGGGCGTGATCTCAAGCTTTGATGTCATAATTTGGCCGGTTTGTTGACCGTTTGAATAGATGAGATTATTACTTTAACTATCTAAGATAGATGACTTTTAGTCTAGCATCCTCGTTATTGACGCGAAAATTTTCATTGTTTTGGCCGGAAGATTGGCCGGTTCCTCCTTGTATCGTAGTGGATATATTGCTTGATTAGAGCATAGTGGCTTTGATCAACAAAACCGGGGCGGATGGGTTCTTGGGAGGTGGTAATGGATGCCCGATGGTTCCAGATATTCGCAGACCTGTTGCTGGTTTTGCACACGGCGCTGGTGGTCTTCGTTGTTTTCGGCCTGGTAGTCACTTTTGCGGGGCATTTTCTAAAGTGGCGGTGGGTGCGCAATTTCTGGTTTCGGCTAAGCCACCTGCTCGTGATCGGAATCGTGGTCCTGCAATCCTGGCTGGGCGTGCTGTGTCCGCTGACGGTGTGGGAAATGACGCTTCGGGAGAAAGCCGGTGGCGCCGCCTACGACGGCTCGTTCATTCAGCACTGGCTGCAATCTATCCTGTATTACAGCGCGCCGGAGTGGGTATTTATTCTGGTTTACTCGGTGTTCGGGGCGCTGGTGCTGGCCAGCTGGTTTTGGGTCAGGCCCAGGAGGCCCGGGAAATAACGGATGGTTAGATCCCGGGCCGGCGTTCCGGGGGCAGAGCTATTTTCTGAAAACCGTGAGAAAGGCACCCGCTGCAGCCGCAGCGGCACCGCCGATCAGGTACCACATGGTCTCATCGGTAAAACGACCGGTGACGGTCTCGGTCAGCTGGTTGCCAACAGACTGTGTTGACTGGTAGCCGAAATACAGCAGGGCAATGCCCACGACGAGTAAAACGATACCGACCAGTTTTGAACTTCCCATTCGATGATTCCTTGTAACGCGCCAACGGGCGCAATGTATTGATTGTTTGTGCAAGCTTGGCACCGGATGCATTGGCCGGCAAGAGGCGTGTCAGGTCTGCAAATTTTTATCGGCGGGCTCGCTGGCAAAAAGTCCTCAGCCATCCTCGAAGGCAAGCCAGGCTGCACCTGTTTTTACTAATCCGAAATAAAGTAAGCGAACATCATCCGGCGATATAAGATAAATCCGGATGGCCAAAAAAGGACCTTAATACATCCGGCAATTTTTGTAGTCGTCGTAGTTGGCGAAAAACAATATCTTGGAGCTGTTCTTTGCTATTGATGACTTTTTTACCGACGTGATGATATTTGATATAACCCCAGACCGATTCATCCGGGTTCAACTCCGGTGAGTAAGGCGGCAGAAAACAATATCTACATTATAAATAATGTTCGCTTACTTTTTTGCTTATTAGTAAGCTCACCAAATAAATGTTATAGTAAAAAGGTTTTAATACGGTGTTATAGAATTCGATGTCAAAATGTGAACGACGATCCGGAAAGTCGGGAACAATGCAGGAGTAATCCTGCCAGCTTCAATCCGCGAGAAGCTGTATCTGAATGAAGGTGATAATATCGAGATTGATGTTCAGGGTGGACAAATCATTATTAAGCCCTGCA
>JAWOAO010000383.1:0-5533 GCA_046498485.1 Marinobacter sp.
TTCAGCAGCCAGTTCCGCCAGCGCATCCGGTAGTTCGCCATCGGGGTAACGCCATTGCGCGCTGCGCGGCCTGGTGTGAACCGGCACCGGCGAGCCCTGCTGACAGCGAGAACAAGAAAAACCCCGCACCGGTGGTCCGGAAAGGACCGCCAGCGGCACGCTGGGCGGTGCGACAGCGCTGGGATCATGGCGAAGACATCGCCTTGTTCAGCTCGCCGGTGCTCGCCGACAATCTGCTGTATTCCCGGCTCTGGTCCCGGGCCTATGGTGCGGTACTGACCAGTGCCACGCTGACTGCGCTGGGGCGTTTCGACCGGTTGCGTTCGCGCGCGGGCTTGCCGGAGGCCAGCCGCTATCTGGTGGTGCCAAGCTCCTTCCGTTACGCGGAAATGGCAACGGTGGAAGTGCCGGCGATGCCGGTCATGCCCACCGATGAGGGCTTCGGTGAGGCGCTGATCAAACGCCTGCCAGGCCTGTGGGCCGGTGAAAAAGCCACCCTGGTGCTGTTCACCTCTCGCCGCCAGATGCAGCTGGTCCGGGATGCCCTGGCGCCGGACTATCCGGAACTGATCCTGACCCAGGACGATATGGCCAAGAACGAAGTGTTGCGCCAGCATTGCCGCCGCGTGGATGAGGGCAAGCCGAGCGTGCTGTTTGGTGTGGCGAGTTTTGCTGAAGGTATCGACCTGCCCGGTAAATATCTGCACCACGTGGTGATCACCCGCCTGCCGTTCTCGGTGCCGGACGATCCCATCGAAGCCAGTCTGGCCGAGTGGGTCAGCCAGCGCGGCGGCAATCCGTTTATGGAAATCACCGTGCCTGATGCCTCGATCAAACTGGTGCAGGCGGTGGGTCGTTTGTTGCGTACCGAGCAGGATACCGGACGGGTAACCATTCTTGATCGCCGTATCGTGGCCCGTCGCTACGGCTCGTTGCTGCTGGATGCGCTGCCGCCGTTTCGCCGCATAATCGAATACTGAGCGGACCGATTTCAGATCATAAAAAAAGAGCCAGCCCAATCGGGTTGGCTCTTATAAAAGGAGTCTGAAGGCCTGAAGTTCAGAATTCCCGGTGCGGCGTTAACCTCACCATGGCTAGATAATAGGGCTTGAGGGGGCGTAAGCGGATCGTCCAAAGGGCGTAGTGGAAAGGCTGAACTGAAGCAAAATGTGCGGGGCATCACATTTCCGGTCAGTCTTCCAACAGCCTGAGCTCTCTGGCCTTGGCCAGTGCTTCCGTGCGGCGACTGGCGCCCAGCTTGCCATAGAGGTTGCGGATATGCGCCTTCACGGTGGCCGGAGCCACTTTCATGTTGGCGGCGATGTCCTTGTTGGCGAGCCCCTGGTTGATCAGACCCAGTACTTCCTGCTCCCTCTGGCTGAGCGGTTCCGCGAGGACAACGCCGGTGGCTGTGGCCGGTGTTTTTGGCTGCCCGGGCTGTTTGTCGGTTGATTTACGGGCCTGCTGATCCTTTAACATGGTCAGCAGTTCACGGTGCCAGCGGCCCGGGGTTCGCAAGCGAGGGCAATCCAGCAGCATGTGCCGCACGGTCGGGCTTTCTTCGGCAAACAACCTCAAAAATCCCGCATTTTCGGCCCGATCCAGGGCAGCTTCAAGCCTGTCGCTGGCGTCTTCGGCCCGATGTTGCCGGGCTAGAGCGTCTGCGTAAACCAGAAGGATTTCGACCAGATGGCGGTGGTGGGTATTGCGTTCGGCCAGTGGAATCAGAGCTGAGAGGGTTTGTTGGGCCTGTTGAAGTTGGCCTAGAGCGACCTGGACCCGCGCCAGTGCAATCTGATTCTGTTCCCGGTTCAAGGGATTGGTTGCCGGTGTTTTCAGCGTCGCTTGCAGGCTGCTCATGGCCTGCTCGGGGTGGCCGGCGGCCAGATAGCAGCGGGCCAGCAGGGCAGACGCGGCCGGTGGTTCAAACAGAATATGTTCGCGGCGCTTGTTGCCAGTGGCGATGGCGTCTTCCAGCAACTCGATGGCCTGTTCAATCCGGCCTTCGCTGAACGCCAGGTGGCCCCGAACATACTGGATGACCACGTGCTGGCCCGGCTCGGTGCCTTGCTCGATATGTTCCAGCAGTGGCGACAGATAGCTGGCCGCCAGTTCCGGTTCATTGCGCTCACGGTAGATTTCGCAAAGGGCACTGTTCTGCCAGCAGGAAATCAGCTGGGGCTGAGCCGGATCGGCGTAGTGTGCATCCACCCAGTGGCGCACACGACGGGTGGTGGTCAGGGCCAGTTCGGTATCGCCGCGGTGATACTGGATCCACGCCTGCAGTCCGCCCGACGACAGCACCGTACTGGCGTTGCGCTCAATCTGGCCGTACCGCACGGCCGATGCCAGTGCCTCTTCGGCTTCGCTCAGTTCACCCTGGCCAAAGTAATCCAGCCCCAGGCCATAATAGGTCACGGATTTGAGCGGAATCTGGATCTGGTCGATGTCTTTGAGCACCTGGCGGGTGAGGTCAGCGGCATTTTTGTTGTCATTACGGCTGCGGGCCAGGTACGAGCGCACTAATGACAGTTCGCTGTGAATCGCCAGCGCGCCTTCTGCATCCGGATGCGAATCGGCGACGCGCCGGTCCAGCAGGTCTTCGACTTCGGTCAGCAACGGCTCCAGGCCGTCCATTCGGTTGGCGAAAAACAGACTCCAGATCCGCAGCATCTGTAACTGCGGGCTATCGATCAGCCAGCTGTAAGGGATGGCGTCCAGCCAGTGCAGGACGGGCAGGTGATAGCCGCCATGAATCAGCTGGTTGCCGTGTTCGGCCAGCACCCGGGCCAGACCTTCGGTGTCTTTTCGGCTGACAATCTGGGCAATCGCATCCTGCACATGGCCATGGCCCAGTAACCAGTCAATGGTGCGGGATTGCAGTGCCGAGGCCCGGCCCGGATCAATCTGTTGCAGTCGTTGCAACAAGGCTTCCCGGAACAGATCGTGGTAGCGAAACCATTCGTTGTGGTTGTCCAGCGGGATCAGGAACAGGTTCTGCGCAAGCAGACGGTGCAGCATGTCCTGGCTGTCGTCGCGGTCAAGCACGGTGTTACACAACGAACGGCAAAGGCGCGGGCAACAGGCGGTTTCCAGCAAAAAACCGGTGACATCGTCCGGCAGCTGTTGCAGTACTTCAGTCAATACGTAATCACTGATCAGTTTGCCATCCGGGGCCACAACCTGGGCGTTTTGCGATTGACCCGGCACCAGGGCGGCGGTTCTTCCGGACAGCGCCGAGAGCTGCATGGCCGCAACCCAGCCTTCGGTGCGGCGGCAAATGGTACGAATGTCCTGCTCCGAGAGCGACATTGCCATGGTGTCCCGGAAAAACGCCCGGCATTCGTCTTCGGAGAACGCCATTAATCCCGGATGAACATCCTGTAGCTGGCGTCTTACCCGCCATCGAGCCAGTGGCAGCGGAGGTTCTGTGCGCGACGCAAGGGTAATGAGCATGCCCGGCGGCAGATAATCCGTGAACCAGGCCAGTTGCCGGTGAACGATGTCGGTGCCGATCACGTGATAGTCATCCAGCACCAGGTGCCAGGGGTTGTGATCCTCACTCAGGGCATTGATCAGGCCGGTGATGGCCGCCGTCAGGTCGTCATTATGTGGTCGTGCCAGGTGTTTTTCAGCGTCTTCAAGACCCATCAGCCCCGCGTGTTTGAAAGCGCCGATAAGGTATTGCCAAAATTGCCGGGGCTGGTCATCAAACTCATCCAGTGACAGCCAGGCGGTACTTGTGCTGTTGCGGGCGCACCATTGGCTTACCAGGGTAGTTTTGCCAAATCCGGCGGGTGCCACAATCAGGTTTAACCGCTTGCCTTGCCCGGGTTCCAGCAGGGCATCCAGGCGGTGTCTGCGCACCGCGCGCGGATCCGGTGTTGGCCTGAGAAATTTCGTGGTAAGCAGCATGATTTCCTAGATTCAGGGCAATGTTGATACCGGATTGTCTGCTTTGTCACGCTCAAGTCAAGGGCTGCCATGACGCAAGACGTTGGCAGGGCAGCGAAACCGGGGATTTGGTCTACACTGAATACAGACTGAATTGTATATCCAAAAAGAATGAAAAAAATCTTTCTTATGCGTATTATCTGGTAGAAGACTTATCCAGGGAGCGACCGTTTCAATGAAATTACAACAGCTGCGTTATATCTGGGAGGTGGCACACCACGATCTTAATGTGTCTGCCACCGCCCAGGCGCTTTTTACCTCTCAACCGGGCATTTCCAAGCAGGTTCGCCTGCTGGAGGATGAACTGGGTCTGGAAGTTTTTGCCAGAAGCGGTAAGCACCTGACCCGCATAACCCCGGGTGGTGAGATCATTATTCGCGAGGCTGGCGAGATTCTGCGCCGGGTGGAGGGCATCAAGAAGATTGCTCAGGAGTTCAGTAATCAGCGCAGAGGCGATCTGAGTATTGCCACCACTCACACTCAGGCCCGCTACGCGCTGCCGCCGGTGATCAGCGGATTTATCGAAGAATATCCGGATGTCTCCCTGCACATGCATCAGGGTACGCCCATGCAGATCTCTGAAATGGCGGCCAATGGCGCGGTGGATTTTGCCATCGCCACGGAAGGTATGGATCTGTTCAATGATCTGATCATGATGCCCTGTTACAAGTGGAACCGGTGCGTGATCGTACCCAGGGATCATCCTTTGGCGAAGGGGCAGGAGCTGACGCTGGAAGAGCTGTCCGAGTATTCGCTGGTGACCTACGTGTTCGGCTTTACCGGTCGGTCAAAACTGGACGAAGCGTTTCAGTCCCGGGGTTTGACACCGAAAGTGGTCTTTACCGCAGCCGATGCCGACGTGATCAAGACCTACGTGCGGCTGGGTCTCGGCGTCGGCATTATTGCCAGCATGGCGTTTGATCCGAAAGTGGATACTGACCTGATTGCCCTGGATGCCAGCAAGCTGTTTCGGGCCTCGATTACCCGCCTCGGCTTCCGCAAGGGCACCTTTTTGCGCGGTTACATGTATGACTTTATGCAGAGGTTTGCCCCGCACCTGACCAAAGAGATGGTCGACCGGGTGGTGGCTCATCAGGGCAGCCGCACGGAAATCCAGGATCTGTTCAAGGAGGTCGAGCTGCCGATCTACTGATCAGCCGGATTTTCCGATCAGGTTGCCGGCATGCAAGCCACACTCTTTATGGGTGGCTTCTTCCCACCACCAACGGCCTTCACGCTCGTGCTGGCCCGGCAATACCGGGCGCGTGCAGGGCTGGCAGCCTATGCTGATAAACCCTTTTTCATGCAGCGTGTTGTAGGGGGCTTCCGCCATGCGCAGGTAATCCCACACCTCTTTGGAGCTCCAGTTTGCCAGTGGGTTGAACTTTACCAGGCACTTGCCGTCGCTGGCGAAGGCGTCGTCCACCTGAACCACCGGCACGTCGTTGCGGGTGCCGGGGCTCTGGTCCCGGCGCTGGCCGGTGATCCAGGCGTCGACCGTGGCGAGTTTGCGCCGCAGCGGCTGCACCTTGCGAATGCCGCAGCACTCGGAGTGGCCGTCGTCGAAGAAACTGAACAG
>JAWOAO010000405.1:0-6641 GCA_046498485.1 Marinobacter sp.
GGTCGAGGCCAGTCCGGAAGCCAGGCACGCCGCGAGGGCCTGATTGGAATGAATGGCCTCGGAGCCGCCACGCAGGATGGTGGCGTTGCCGGACTTCAGGCACAGACTGGCGGCTTCAACGGTTACATTGGGTCGGGATTCATAAATGATGCCGATGACCCCCAGCGGCACGCGCATCTTGCCCACCTGGATACCGGAAGGGCGATAGGTCATGTCGGTAATTTCCCCGACCGGGTCCGGTAGTGAGGCGACCTGCTGTAACCCTTCAATCATGCTGTCAATGCGAGCTTCGTTGAGTTCCAGTCGATCCAGCATGGCATCGTCCAGACCGTTTGCCCGTCCCTTGTCGAGATCCTTCTGGTTAGCCTCGATCAGCTTCTGTCTGGCCGCATCGAGGGCGCTGGCGGTCGCCAGCAGAGCCTGATTACGCACGGCCGTGGTTGAGCGGGCTACCGCCCGGGCCGCCGCCCTTGCCTGCTGCCCGAGCTCTGCCATGTAGGCTGCTACATCCATTGGGGTACCTTATTAGTTGCAAGCTGATTCCAGATTGAGGCAGATACTTTACCTTTCCCGTTTCAAGTCCGCATCCCAAAAGACTATTATAACGCTGCACCGGTTCAAATGGATGCATCATTAAAGGACAGACAAATGCCCCAGTCGGCTGAAAAATTTCTACCAGGCAAGCTCTCACGGGCCGGTTTTATTATCCTGGTAATCACCAGCGCGCTTTGTTTAGTCCTGGGCGAACCCCTGGCAGCCGCAAGCGCTGCCGCGGCAGCTGGCATCAGCCTGGCGATCAACGTTCAAGGCAGCAAAACGCAGCCGCTGCCCTGGCGCCAGCTCCGAACAGCCTGTTTTATCGCTCTGGTACTGGTGCTGCTGACCGCTCTGTGGACTGGGCCCTGGGCGCTGAGTCACTGGCTCTATGCTCTGCCGCTGATTACCTTTGCCTTGATGCCGACCCCGCTGGCGGCGCTGATTACGGCACTTTTAACCGTTGCCATACTGGTCAGTACCCAGTGGGCGGTTGCCCTGCCCGACCGCCATCAGATGATCAGCGCTTTCGTGCTGACCACACTGCTCTCGACCCTGCTGATCTTTCTTCGCGACTACAAAACCAGGCAACTGGCACCGTTAAGGCGTACCGATGAGCTCACTCAGGCGGCGAGCCGGGAATACTTGTCGGCCGATCTGCACAAGGAGATTCAACGCAGCGAGCGCGAGGGCACCGACATGTCGGTAATGATGATCGGCCTGGACACGCACCTCAGTGACAACGACCCGGACGAAGATATCCGTGCCATTCTGCCGAGAATTGGTCGCTACCTGCACTCTCAGCTCCGGGATTTTGACACCTACTACCGGGTTGCCGATCTCCAGTTTCTGGTCATCCTGCCCGGCATCAACACCTCTGGCACCGCTATTAACGCCGAAAAGATACGCACCGGCCTGTGCAAACTGCTGGCATCTCACGGCATGGAGCTGACCGTGAGTACCGGCATTTCAGGGCTCAACATCGGTGACGACGCCGACAGCCTTCAGCAGAGCGCAGCCAACGCGCTCCGGCGTGCACAGCAACAGGGCGGCAACCGCACCCAGGCTTACAGCAACTGGGTGCACCAGGACGCGCAAGGCTCCGCAAGCCAGCAGGATCAGACGCAATGACAGAAACACGATTGAGAACCTGGACCCACAGCTTCGGGTACGGCCTGACCGCCCTGTTCATCTTTACGCTGGCCTTGCAGAATCTACGCTACGGCTTCTATGAGCTGTTCTACCTGGCGCTGGTGATGACCGGACTGCTGCTTTCTGGCCTGATCTATACCCTGGTGTGCCGGCGCCAGCAACTGTCAGCGCCAGGGCATCTTCTGATCCTGACCGGCCTGAACAGTGGACTGGTAGCCGCGATCCTGGCCCTGGACAGCCCGGGAGTTGCGCACTGGGCGATGCCATTACTGGTGCTCAACCTGTTAATTCTGCCTTTGCGCAGGGGACTCGGGCTGTCCATACTGTTGTTACTGCCGGTGCTCGGCAGCGTCTGGTTTGCCAATCCGGGCGCAGACGCGCTGATCACCTCGGCTGGCCTGATCCTGCTGCTGGTGGTGGTTGCGCTGTACACCTGGCACTACGACCACATCGCTCAGTCAGCAGAAGATCTGGCCATTACCGACCCGGTGACCGGCGCTCATAACTCACGTTTTCTCGATGAGACCTTACAGAAGGAAATCAGCCGCGCGATTGCCACCGGGCACTCACTGTCGGTGATCAACCTGAGCCTGGACTACGCGGATGAAATTCGGGATCTGCACGGCAAAGAAGGCTTACAACGGTTGTTCAGGGCGGTCACGGAGCACCTGTTTGGCGTTATCCGTGCAGGCGACACGCTGTATACCCTCAATGAGTCGGAGTTTTTCCTGATTCTGCCGTACACACCCGAGGAAGGCGTTCGCGTTATTGCTGAACGAATCCGCAGAACCATTGGTGAGCATGAATGGCCCGACGTCGGCAGAACATCGGTCAGTCTCGGCTGCACGACCCGAGGCAACGGCGACACCAGCACCGGCTCACTGCGCAACCGGGCTAATCAGGCAATCCACGAGGCCCGCAAGCGGGGCATGGACTCTGCCTGGTTCAGCCCCGGAGAGTCTGTTGAAGCATGACTGAAACCTGGCTGGCAGACGCTGCTGCCTGGGTGGGTGATAATCCCGGCTGGCTGATCCTGGCCCTGTTTGCGACGGCCATGACCGAATCACTTGCCATTGCCGGGCTGATCGTGCCCGGCGTTGCCATGCTGTTCGCGTTTGCTGTACTGGCGGGAAAATCCGGTGTACCGCTGTCAGAGGCTCTGCTGTGGGCGGGCCTGGGCGCCGTCGTCGGAGACATTATCAGTTTTGCCATAGGCCGTTTTTTCAAAGGCCGCCTGCATTCGGTGTGGCCCTTCAGCCGTTATCCAAGGCTGATCAGCCGGGGCGAAGCGCTGTTCAATACCCACGGTGGCAAAAGCGTCATTGCAGGCCGGTTTATCGGACCGATTCGCCCGATCATACCGTTGATTGCCGGCGCCTTATACATGTCCTGGGGGCGCTTTCTCACCTTTAATCTGATTTCCGCAGTGGGATGGGCGGTGGTCTATGTTGTGCCGGGTTACGCCGTGGGCAGCGCACTGGCCAGTGAGATTCAACCACCGCCTCATTTTTACCTGGTCATCGGCGTCAGCGCCGCGGTTCTGGCCCTGCTCTATGTGGTGGTTCTTCAGTTCCGCCTTGGCGTCGGCGAAGGCAGCAGGCCGTATCACTGGCTGGAATCCCGGATGGCTCGATACGACACCAGCCATCGCTTCTGGCGGCTGTACACCAACGAAAGGCCCACCCGCAAAGGCGAATTTCCGCTGCCGTCGATCGTTCTGGCGACCGCTGCCCTGGCCATGTTCCTGATTCTGGCGCAAACGGTCACTTTCAGTCGCCGGATCTACGAGTTTAATGAACTGGCTCTGACCTGGTTTGGCGCACTAAGACAGCCCCTGCTGGACATTCCGGCGGTGGCGGCGACGCTGCTGGGTGATCCACCGGTATTGCTTGGCGCGGCGGTTCTGGCGATATTAGTGCTTGGTTTCCGGGGCTATTACGCCGCGGCCCTGCACATTGCGGCAGCTGCGCTGCTGAGCGTCGTCAGCGTCTGGCTGCTGAAAGCGGGGCTGTCGGTTGATCGCCCGGATCAGGTACTGAGCCCCCCCACCTCCGGTGCTTACCCCAGCGCCCATGCCACCGGCGCAACAGTGCTGGTGACCATGGCGGCCAGTTTCATTGCCGGTGAAAGTCGCAAAAAACAACGCTGGCAAACCTACGTCATGCTCTCATTACCGCTGGTTCCGATCACGCTCAGCCGGCTCTATCTGGGGGCAAACTGGTTTACCGATATTGTTGGCGGGCTGTTATTAGGCCTGGCGATTACCGGAGCGGTACGGGCAAGCTACAGCCGGTATGATCGCGTGCCAATTTGGCCGGATATTCTGACCTGGCTGGCAGTGGCACTCTGGTCGGCATTTACCCTGGGCTATCTGGCCATACAGTGGGATATCGCCAGCATCGCCTTGGCACCACTGCCTTAATTTTGCTCAAGCGCTTCGAGCAGCTCCAGTAGCCGATCCAGTCGTTCCAGCGGATCCTGCAGTTCGGCCAGCCGTTGTTTTTCCTGTTTGTCCAATGGCAGTAGCTCGGTCAGCCGCCAGCCCACATCCCTGGCGTCCGCGTAGTCTACATCCATGCAAAGATCATCCACCACCGGGTGCCGGAACAGCGCGCGCAACACCGACGGCAACTCATGGTAGTGCTCTGGCACCGGACGTTCCGCCTCAGTGATAAGACATTCCACATCGCCCAGGTTCAGGCCATCGTCCTGCTGCCAGCTGCGCACCACGGACACCTTGCGCTCACCTTCAACGGTAATGCCCAGCAAGCCGTTATCCAGCTGTTGGAAATCAATAATCCGGACGTACGTGCCGACGTCGTAGAACGCCGCTTTACTGGCTGTTTCTGCGCCTTCACGCAGCAATACAACGACAAAGCCACGGTCTTCCCTCAGACATCGGGACAGCATGTCGATGTAACGAGGCTCAAACAGCTGCAGGGGAATGCGCCCCTTGGGCAACACAATGGAATTCAGCGGAAACAGAGGAACGTTCATAATGGTGTCTTTCACTGGGGAGCAAGCTCCGGCATCGGGTGCACGTTATCGGATCGAAAGCAGTTTGTGGACTTCATCTACCCGTCCTCGGGCTTCACTCAGCAACTCCAGGCTGCGGGACGCATTGAGCTCCAGCTCTCCCAGCCGGCGCCAGGCTGGAACCTGGTCGAAGGCGGGCAATCCGGCATTCTGGCTGGACCCGATCATGGCATGCAACTGCGCCACAATGACAACGTCAACCAGCTGCGGCGCCGACTCCCGGCACTCATAGTGCCAGTCTTCGGCATGGCGGATCGCTTGTATAAAGGTTTTCGGAAACGCCCAGTTCTCAAGCACGGCACACCCTACATCCGCCCGGAGCTCGGCCATCGCGTGCTTGAGGTTGTTCTCGTCTGCAAACAGATTGACGTGGCGCTCCGCCTGCACCAACACCGGCACCATGCCGATATCATGCAGCAACCCGACCAGCAAAGCTTCTTCCGGATCAATCCGGGTGGCATGGTCAGCCAGCACCCAACACAGGGCGGCCACCTCACGGGAATGCCGCCACAGCTGTTCCATTTCAGTCTGTAGTGCCGCCCGCCGGGTTTTGAACACTTCGCGCATGGCAAACACGGTCACCAGCTGACGGGTTGTCCGCAGGCCAAGGCGAACCACCGCCTCACGGACATTGCGCACGTCACTGAAGCCTCGGTACAAAGGGCTGTTACAGGACCGGACCAGTTTTGCCGCCATGGCGGGATCGGCCGACACCGCCATGGCAACATCCAGTGCCGAGGAATCCTCTTTGTCGACCACTCGCCGGACCTTCCAGGCGACGTCCGGCACGCTCGGCAATTTAATCTGATTGGAGCGAAGTTCTGCGTAAAACTCCATCAGCAAATGATGCTCTTCGCTCTCATCTGTATCGCTGGCACCGGAGTCCATTTCCACCTGAGCAATGGGTGCGGCCCGCAGCATCTGGTTGAGAATCTCCTGCTCGACTACCATAAATTTACTGGGCTTTACGGCCGTGACGTCATACATCCGGGGCTGCAATCGGGCGATGGGATTGAGCGACTTCTCGGTTGCTGCCTCAATGACGGTCTTGCGACCGTCGACAGACTCAAGCTCAACCATTCCGGAAATCAGAAAATAGTCCAGGCCATCCCGCACCCCTCTTTCCATCACCCGCTGCCCGGGTCCATAAGTTCGGCGCTCCGCCCGGCTGGCAAGCAACACAAGCTGATCGTCTGTCAACCGACCCAGGGGCTGGAAATTTTTCAGACCACGCAGCGGCAGGCTTTCCTGGCCTCCCATAAACAGACTCCCCTGACATTCTGTTGGAAAAACGCTCGTCACTTGTTACACATTGTAAACGTCCACCGGCAAAACAGCCATGCGACCAGCGCTGAATCTGGTATCCTCTGCGTTTTCGTAAAACCAGATAACCAGCGAGAGAGCCGCGCACCATGCCCCAGTACCGTTCCCACACCTCAACCGCTGGCCGCAACATGGCCGGTGCCCGGGCCCTCTGGCGCGCCACCGGCATGACCGACGACGACTTCGGCAAACCCATCATCGCGGTCGCCAACTCGTTCACCCAGTTTGTACCCGGTCATGTCCACCTGAAAGACCTGGGCCAACTGGTCTGCCGCGAAATTGAAGCCGCCGGTGGCGTTGCCAAAGAGTTCAACACCATCGCCGTGGATGACGGCATCGCCATGGGCCACGACGGCATGCTCTACTCGCTGCCCTCCCGGGAGATCATTGCCGACTCGGTGGAATACATGGTGAACGCGCATTGTGCCGATGCGCTGGTGTGTATTTCCAACTGTGACAAAATCACTCCGGGCATGTTGATGGCGGCCTTGCGCCTGAACATCCCCACCATCTTCGTTTCCGGCGGACCTATGGAAGCCGGCAAAACCAAACTTTCCGAGCACAAACTGGACCTGGTGGATGCCATGGTCATCGCG
>JAWOAO010000204.1:0-5884 GCA_046498485.1 Marinobacter sp.
TGTAGCTGTTGATCAGCCAGATGTCCTTTACGCCCAGTGAGGCACAGGTCTGCAGTACACGTCGGAACATCTTGGGGCGGGGCATGGCCAGGATCAGGGTCAGCGGCAGGGCCGGCGGTGCCGGCTGGTTCAGGGTTACCTGCAGCTCGGCTTCGGTGTCGGTCAGCCGGAGTACCTCGCCATGCCCGATGGCGCCATTCACCCGGCCGACGGGGATGCGGTCGCCGGCGCCGGCCTTCAGGACTGTTTTCAGATGATCAAGACGACGACCGCGAATCAGGGCCCGGTCCGGACTGATGAAGTCTGCGTCGAACAGCAAGGCCAGATTCATCAGGCGCCAGACTCGTCCTCGGCAGCTTCCTGCCGTTCTTTATAAGCCAGGCGACCAAACAGAATGCCGAACTCGAACAGGATCCACATGGGAATCGCCAGCAGGGTCTGGGAAATGATGTCCGGCGGGGTCAGCAGCATGCCGATTACGAAACAGCCCACCACCACATAGGGGCGCTTGGCCGCCAGCTCTTTGGGCGTGGTAGCGCCAGTGAGAATCAGCAGTACCGTGGCAATGGGGATTTCAAACGCCACGCCAAAGGCGAAGAACATCTTCAGCACAAAGTTCAGGTAGCTGGTGATATCTGGCAGCTCCACGATGCCTTCCGGACCAATGGCGGTAAAGAAGCCAAACACCAGCGGGAACACCACAAAGTAAGCGAACGCCGCCCCGGCATAGAACAGAATGACCGAGGTGAACAGCAGCGGAAACGCCAGGCGTTTTTCGTGGGCATAGAGCCCGGGTGCCACAAAGCTCCAGAGCTGGTACAGAATGACCGGAATGGCCACAAACACCGCCAGCACCAGAGCCAGCTTCAGCGGCGCAAAAAAGGGCGAGGTGATGTCGGTGGCAATCATCATCTGGCCAATGGGCAACAAGTCTCTGAGCGGCTTCGACAGCAGCAGATAAAGCTCGTTGGCAAACGGGTAGATGACGGCAAAGCAGATGACTACCGCCAGCACCATTTTCAGTAATCGGTTACGCAGCTCGAGCAAATGCTCGATCAGGGGCATATCCTGGTGTTCAGGAGGTGCCTGATTGCCGTCGGGTCTGGCATTCATGAACGGTTATCCGATGAACTCTCTGACGCTGGGCCAGGATCTGTGTTGGCACGGGTCTGGTCGGTTACCTGGTCGGCCGCCGGTGTGGCGTCGGGCGCGTCAGTGTGGTCGGAACTCTGGGCTGTCCGACGTGTGGCGGGTGCCGAACGCGGTACGCCGGATTTCTTGTCCGTCATAATCATATGTTCGTACTTTTTGGCCTCATCAAGGGCGCCACGTACGCTTTTTTTGACATCGTCCAGGCCGACGTCGCCTGCCTTGCGCAACTCTTTCCGAAGTTCCTCGGCCTTGAGTTCCCGGTCAAGCTCGGACGTAAACTGACTGACCATGCGCCGGGCACTGCCAACCCAGCGGCCAGCAGCCCGGGCAGCCGCAGGCAGCCGCTCGGGCCCAAGCACGAGCAGCGCAATGATGCCGCAGATCAGCAGCTCTATAAAGCCGATATCGAACATTCAGCGGCTGCTCAGCTCTGTTTTTCGCGGGGCTTTTCTTCGGCCTGGGTCTGGGCCTGTTCCGCCTGCTGACCTTCCAGGGAATCGGGGTCGGCCGGCTTTTCGTCGTCGTCACCCATGGATTTTTTGAACCCACGAATAGCGCCGCCCAGGTCGCTGCCGATGTTGCGCAGTTTCTTGGTTCCGAACAACAGGATGACGATGCCGAGTACAATTAATAGTTGCCAGATGCTGATACCCATGAGGGATCCTCGTTCAATAGTTTCTGTGCCGGGACATTGTACGCCAACGAACACCGTTTCCGGAAATCCCCGTTAGGGGTACTCCTTTACGGATTTCGTGACGCCTTTTCTTCCAGTCCGGACAAGTCAAACCGGCTGGCCAACTCATCCAGGATATCTTTCGGGCCCAGCCCCAGGTTCGACAGCATCACCAGGCTGTGGAACCACAGGTCTGCGGTTTCACAGACCAGATCCCGGGTTTCTCCGGAATGCTCGGCGTCTTTGGCGGCCAGCAGGGTTTCCGTGCATTCCTCGCCCACCTTCTCCAGGATTTTGTTCAGTCCCCTGGCGTGCAGGCTGGCCACGTAGGAGGTGTCGGGGTCTGCGTGCTTACGGGCTTCCAGAACCTGCGCCAGGCGTTCCAGTACATCGCTCACGGTATCTGCTCCTCAATTGCTGCCGTAGATGGCGTTCGGGTCTTTCAGTACCGGATCGACGCTGACCCACTGGCTATCTTTCAGGGTCCGGTAAAAACAGCTGCGCCTGCCAGTATGGCAGGCAATGCCGCCTTTTTGTTCCACTTTCAGCAGGATGACATCGGCATCGCAGTCGAGGCGGATGTCTCTGAGCAGCTGCTGGTGCCCGGAGCTTTCGCCCTTGCGCCAGAGTTTGCCCCGGGAACGGGACCAGTACACCGCCTGGCCTTCGCTAACGGTCAGCTGCAGCGACTCCCGGTTCATCCAGGCCATCATCAGAATATCGCCGTTGTTGGCGTCCTGGGCAATGGCCGGCACCAGGCCGTCGTCAGTCCAGCGAATCTCGTCCAGCCAGTCAGGCTGTTTGACGTTAGCGGAGCAATTTTGCATTTTTGTGAATCCTGACAATTTTTCGTTCAACGGCTGCCCCGGAGCATGACGCCTGCCGCCACCGCAAGCAAGAGCCAGCTCCAGGCCGGCATGTCGGTAAACAGCTGCCGGGCTTGTGGCTGGCTGCCAACAATGGCGGCGCTGGCAAGAACCGCCGCAATAAAGCCGCGGCGCCAGCGGCGCTCACTGCGCAGCTGTTGTTCTTTCATCAGCGCCAAAGCGGCGCGGTTCTGTTCCTCGGTCGGGCCACTGCCGCGCAGTTGCAGCAGGGCGTCGTGCACCAGTTGTGGCATCTCCGATGACTGTTCCAGCCACGAAGGCAGGTGTGTCTGCAGCGACTTGATCAGCCCGGCGGGGCCGATGCGCTGGCGCATCCACTTCTCCAGAAACGGCTGCGCGGTGGTCCACAAATCCAGCTCGGGATACAGCTGGCGGCCCAGGCCCTCCACGTTCAGTAGCGTTTTCTGCAGCAGCACCAGCTGCGGCTGCACCTCCATGTTGAACCGGCGTGCGGTCTGAAACAGCCTCAGCAGAAAGTGCCCGAAGGAGATGTCTTTCAGCTGGCGCTCGAAAATAGGCTCGCACACGGTGCGGATAGCCGCTTCAAATTCGTTGACCCGGGTATCTGGCGGTACCCAGCCGGACTGGATGTGCAGCTGTGCCACCTGCCGGTAATCACGGCGGAAGAAGGCGATCAGGTTGCGGGCCAGGTAGCTCTGGTCATCCGGGGCCAGGGTGCCGACGATGCCGAAATCAATGGCGATGTATTTCGGGTCGGCCGGATTGGCGACGTCGACAAAAATATTGCCCGGGTGCATGTCGGCATGGAAAAAGCTGTCCCGGAACACCTGGGTGAAGAAGATCTCCACGCCTTTTTCGGCCAGCACCTTCATATTAACGCCGGCGGCCTGCAGTGCGTCGACATCAGCAATCGGAATGCCGTGGATGCGCTCCATCACCAGCACCGATTTGCTGGTGTAATCCCAGTCGA
Organism: Marinobacter sp.; assembly: GCA_046498485.1. Taxonomy (GTDB): domain Bacteria; phylum Pseudomonadota; class Gammaproteobacteria; order Pseudomonadales; family Oleiphilaceae; genus Marinobacter. The sequence continues at coordinate 3,644 of JAWOAO010000204.1, forward strand.
TAAACGGGATGTAGATCAGCGGCGAGTTATCGAAGTTGCGACGCAACTGGCTGGCGTTGGCGGCTTCCCGCTGCAGGTCGAGTTCGTCGTGAATGGTGGCATCGTAATCCGCCACCACGTCCACCGGATGCAGGCGTTTGCCTTCCGACCAGTATTTCTCCAGCAGGCCGGCCATCAGGTACAGCAGGCTAAGGTCCTGGCGAATCACCTTGTCGATACCGGGGCGCAGTACCTTGACCACCACTTTCTGGCCATTGCGCAGGGTGGCGGCGTGCACCTGAGCCACCGAGGCGGAGGCCATCGGGTCCGGGCTGAACTCGGCAAACAGTTCCGACACCGGTGCGCCCAGGGATTTTTCAATAATGTCCCGGGCCTGATCGCTGGGAAAGGGCGGCACCCGGTCCTGCAGTTGCTTGAGGGACTCGGCCATATCATCCGGCAGCAGATCCCGACGGGTCGAGAGAATCTGGCCGAATTTGACAAACACCGGGCCGAGTTCTTCCAGCGCCAGACGCAGGCGATCGCCACGGCTCAGGTTTTGCTGGGGGAACAGGTGCCAGGGTGCCAGCAGGAAGAAGATCTTCAGGGCCGTTGGCAGTTCCGCCAGCGGCAGAAACGTGTCCAGCCGGTAGCGGCAGAATACCCAGATAATTCGGAACAGGCGTCGCAGGCGGGTCACAGATTCTCCGTATCGTTGGGGCGGCCGGCGGTGTCCAGTTGGTCCAGCCGGGCGTCCAGGCGTTCAGTGCGCAGGTGCAGCTGGTCAATATCCTGAAAACTGGCTTCCAGCTCACGCCGGCCGGGCAGCGCGCGACTTTCTTCGTGGATATATTCTTCCAGATTGGCGTTCATGGTGCTGGCGGCCTGCCGGCTCCAGTGCACGGCACTGCGGATGCGATTGCCCAGAAAATGCGCGGGCAGGTCGCCCAGATGACGGGCCATGGCGGCTTCCCAGTCCGGTTCGAGCTGGTTCAGGGCCCGCTGCAACTGGTGCGCCAGGGCAGTATTGCCGTCTACGCTCAGGCGCTCATCGGCAAACACCTGGTCATCGCCCAGCGCGAGTGCCGCAAAAGCCATCGGCCGGCCGGTAATGGTCAGGGCCGGCTGGTCGGCCGGCTGGCTGCGCACCTGAACCCGATTGCCAACACGGTCCAGAGTCCAGGCCATCCGGAGCGGTGCAGTGATATTGAACTGCACGGGCCCCACCAGCGCCGTCAACAGCGCCTGGCGGCCTGCGCTGTCCAGCTCCAGCGCCCGGTTCAGCGCCACTTCAACAAGGGCGCTGGCGGCGGACGACAGGGTCGGGCCGGGAAACATCAGGGCTTGATCCCGACATGCAGGGCGACGATGCCGCCGGTCATGTTGTAGTACTTGCAGTTGACCAGGCCTGCCTGTTCCATCATGCCCTTCAGGGTGTCCTGATCCGGGTGCATGCGGATGGATTCGGCCAGGATAGAGTTCAAAATGTCCCAGGGTGTTGATCTTCAGCAGGGGCAGCAGGGCGGTGTAAATCGGACGCAACCGCTGCACTGCAGTTGCCTTGTCCCGGCGGTGCAATACGGCCAGTAAGTCATCCATTGCTGTTTGAATGATTCCGCGCGGGCAGGCGGACATCAGTGATTTCAGGTAGGCGGCATCAGATATTTTTCCACCTGATGCGGTATGGATTACCAGGCAGGCTGAGATCATCCGGGGGGTTGCCGTGGGGAAAAACAAGTGCCGGCCGGCCATCGCCTTGTCCAGGCCTTTTTCCAGCAGTGTCAGCCCTGCGGTTTTTTGATCCTGGTTCCAGAGGGTCAGGCCCAGCCCCAGGCAGGCTTCTGTATGAATGAGGTCAAAGCTGGTGGTTTTGAAAAAGTCGAGAACATCCAGAAAATCGGTTTCTGCCCGGTCCAGGTCATTGGTTTTAAAATGAATCATGCCGGCCAGATGCCGGGTGAGAAAATGCTGGATACGGCCTTTTTTTTCCGGATCAAACTCTTTTAGTGCTAAATGAATGCAGGTTTTGGCTCTGTCATACCTGTGTTCATGAAAATAGGAAAAGGCATTGATCCGATGGGAAAGACCTGTGTAGAAATTGTTTCCCTCAAGAACGGCAAAATCGTTCAGGTGATCTGCCAGGCCGCGGGCATCCGCAAATTGCCGGGTGTAGACAAAATACAGGGCTTTGACTTCCATACCATCAGAAATAGTAGCACCAGAAGCATCAATACCTTCATCATTTATGTTCTTATCATCAAG
>JAWOAO010000215.1:0-3571 GCA_046498485.1 Marinobacter sp.
CGGATCGTGGCCGCATAGTCCTTGTCCGGCTCTATGACCTGGGGCGGGTCACGGCGGGTCCTTCCTAGCTGTAAAACCCATAGATGTAGATGAGTTCTCCGATTTCGACCCGCTAAAAGATGCGGTTCCAGAGTGTCTAGGGCACTGAGTAACCCCTTTACCACTATTGAGCGTCGTGATGTTGGCCTGTCGCTGAAAGTAACGCCGACCATCAGTGCCGATGGCCTGGTTCGCCTGGTGGTTGAGCAGACCACTGAGGACATCTCGACCACCACAGTGGCTGGTGCTTCCGATCTGATCACCAACAAGCGTGAAATCAAGACCACGGTACTGGCCGATGACGGTGAAACCGTGGTGCTGGGCGGTCTGATCAAAGACGATTTCCAGGTCAACAAGAGCAAGGTTCCCTTCCTGGGTGATATCCCCTTTCTGGGTCGCCTGTTCTCCTCCGAGTCCGAGACTCGGATAAAACGTAACCTGCTGGTGTTCCTGCGCCCGACCATCATGCTCGGCAAAGACGACAGCATCGCCGCGACCACAGAGAAGTTCAATCAGTTGTGGGAGGTGAATCTTGAGGTACGACAGAAGCTGGGCCTGCCTGTGCCGACAGATGAGCCTTCGGTGGAAATGCTGTTTCAGGGGCGCAGGCAGTAAAGGGTCTGTCCCCTTGGGGACTGACCCACTTTTGCCCGTCTGTTGCACCCAAATCTAACCACGAGTAGAAATCGGCAAAGGAGGGTCGGACCCCAAGGGGTCAGACCCGTATTGGCATCGGGCAGTCCAGCTGGTCTGCCACCAGCCGCATCAGTTCATACTCGCGGACATCCACGCGTCCGTCGTGGGTGACGCAGTAACCGCAGGCGTCAATCACGGCGGGTTTCAGAAGCGGCGACAGGCGGTTCAGCAGCTCCAGGGTTTGCCGCAATTCCTTCATGGACACCTTCCCTGGCGGGCGCTCCTCGCGACCGTCACCAAATCCGGCCATGGCGTCGCGATACAGCTTGTCGGCTTGCTCAGGCGAGCCAGCGCCTGCGCGAGCAAACAGGCTGAGCAGGCGTCGGATAGCGGGTAATACCTGGCGATAATTGCGGTACTTGACGGGCACCACGCGTTCCGCGTCAGCGTTCAGGTGCCGATCCAGGAAGGTAGTCAGTGCCAGCTCAAAAAGACTGACCCGGTTATCCGCAGCCACCAGCCTCTGAACGTTGTCCAGCAAGGCGTCCCGCTGTTCCGGGTCCAGCTTTCGCAACGCCGGCATGGCCAGTTCCAGTATCGGAAATCTTGCCGCCTCGCCAAGCCTGGCCAGTGCGGGCAGCATCTTGTCGAGCAGATCCTGCTGGGCGCCCAGCAATGGGTGGGCGGCTACCAACTGCAGCCGTTGTTGCCGGGTCGTCCGGGACAGATCGTAGATCAGTAAGCCATAACACAGTTGAATGGCGCCGGCACGGGTGTATAGCAGGCTGCGGAAGGTCGCGGGTAACTGGTTCAGCAGATCGATGGCAAAGGCTTCGCTCCGGGGGCTGACCGTGCCCACCCGGGTGGAGAGCTTTGCTGCCTGTCGGGGAGCCTCTGCAGCGAATGATGAGCGCACCGGGGAAGAGCCGCCTCTTGTTCTGTCTCGGGCCAGTTCCACAAACTGATTGACCCGCTCGCCAAAGCCGGCGCCGGCCGTCGCTTGTGCCGGAGTGCCCTGGCGAAGGGTGTGGCCGGGTTCGGTGTCCCTGAGCCGGCTGCGCAGGCGGGCCAGCATGCCCGGTTGGATGGCGTTGATGCGCTGATCGACCGGTGGGTGTGACGCCAGCAGCGAAGAGAGTTTCATGCGTGCCGACTCACCAAAGCACATGTGGTTCATATCGCTGGCATGGCTGGTGGTGTCCAGGTAGCCGCCTTTGATGCCGATCTTGAACAAGGCGCCACCGATGCCTTCGGGGTTGCGAGTGAACTGAACCGATGAGGCATCGGCCAGCATTTCCCGCTGCCGGGACACCGCGGCCTGAATCAGTCGGCCAAAAAACACGCCAACATAGCCGATGATCAGCAGGGCCAGCCCGATCAGCCCGATAACCGCCTGGGCCCGGCCATCACGGTTACGGCTGCGCGCACCGCTGTAGAAGCCGGTGCGGAGCATGAAGTGACCGATCCGACCGAGCATCAGAATGCCGGCAAGCAGGGCGATCAGCCGGACGTTGATGCGCATATCGCCGTTCAGGATGTGACTGAATTCGTGGGCGACCACGCCCTGAAGTTCGTCACGGGTCAGATGGGTAAGCGCGCCATGGGTGACCACCATCACCGCCTCGCCCGGCGTGTAACCGGCCACAAAGGCGTTAATACTGATTTCGTTGTCCATTACATACAGTTCTGGCACCGAGACGCCACTGGCGATGGCCATTTCCTCAACGATGTTGCGCAGTTTGCGCTCGTCGGCGTCGTTGGTGTCAGGCTCGATCAATCGCGCTCCGACCATTTTGGCGACGCGGCTGCCGCCGCCAGCCAGATCAGCCCAGCGCACCACAGAGCCCAGGCCGATCAGCAGTACCACAGCGACCGCTGTGGTGAGCCCGTGACCGGACATCAACCAGAGGTGAAAGGGCAGGGCGGAGCTTTGGCTGCGGGTGACCAGGTAACCGACCAGGCAGACCGCCAGGGTGATCAGAGTGATGGCGGTCAGGAACAGAACAATCAACAGGCCGGTATTGCGCCGGGCATGGGCCTGGCGCTCAAAGAAACCGGGATTTGCCATGGTTCAAGGCCTCAGAAGCTGACTTTTGGAGCCTGGCGAGCTTCCGGTGTGTCCAGTTGCAGTTGTGCAGTTTCTTTGAATGCAAACAGGCCTGCCACGACGTTGTTGGGGAATGTTTCGCGAGAGATGTTGTAGCTCATCACGGCGTCGTTATAGGCCTGACGCGCAAATGCGACGCGATTTTCAGTGCTGGAGAGTTCTTCCATCAGTTGCTGGATGGTTTCATTTGCTTTCAGTTCCGGGTAGTTCTCCGAGACCGCATAGAAATTGGCGAGCGCTTTGGTGAGCAGATTCTCGGCGCTGCCAAGGCGCTGGATTTTGGTGCCGTCGCCAGGGTCTTTGACGGCATCTTTCTGGGCGCTGACCGCGTTGTTACGGGCTTGCATGACCTGAGTGAGCGTGGATTTCTCATGTTCAAGATAACCCTTGGCCGCCTCGACCAGGTTAGGGATCAGGTCGTGTCGGCGTTGCAATTGCACGTCGATCTGGGCAAAGCCGTTTTTGAACTGATTGCGCAGTGATACCAGGTTGTTGTAGATAACCACCAGATAGATGATGACAACGGCAACTACGATAAGGCCGATGACAGTTGTTCCCATGACAATTCCTCAGAGCTAAGGGTTCAGGCGTCATTTTCCACGATTCGGGCATGGAAAGTCCGTACAAAAATCTCAAAATCTCCTGGTAACAGCGGTTTGCTGAAAAAATACCCCTGAGCGAGCTGGCAGCCCCGTTGGCTGAGGTAGTACTCCTGCTCGGCGGTTTCGACGCCTTCCGCCACTACGGTCAGATTCAGGCTTTTACCCAGATCGATGATGGTGTTGGCGA
>JAWOAO010000253.1:0-4063 GCA_046498485.1 Marinobacter sp.
TTCAGATTGAGCTTTGTCATATTGACCTTTGATGAAATAAACCCGTGCCTTATAATAATGCAATCTTGATTTTTCGTATTTATTTGTACTTTCCTTCAAATAAATCTCCGCATTATTTAACTGGCTAAGTGCGAGCTGCCGGTTTTGTTCAGAATTTTCAGAATTCAGGTTATTAATTGCGGCGGAGACCATGCTGCTGGATGGCGACCCCCGAAAAATGCTGCTGTTCGCTGCCGAAAAGAAAGTTCACCCGGACATGCTGGTCATCGCACGCCACAGTCATGAACCGGATGGCGGTTTTATCGCCCGATCCCTGACCTACTTCGTTGATGAGCTGGATTACATGACCTTTGGCAGCGTCAGCTCGTTTCTGGCGCGTCGTATTCAGTGCCCGCTTCTTATCCTGCCCAGCCGCTGACGCGGTCTGGCTGTTCTGTCTTTGTTGTTTAGCCTCGGGAGGCTTAAATGAAAGTCGCTGAAGTATTCCGCGTCCGCAATCCGGAAATCAGGGCACTGCACCTGACCTGGATTGCTTTCTTTATTACTTTTTACGTCTGGTTCAACATGGCACCGCTGGCATCCAGCATGCTCAAAAGCGTTGACTGGTTGAGCAAAGACGACCTGCGCCTGTTTGCCATCTGCAACGTGGCGCTGACCATTCCCGCCCGGATTATTGTGGGCATGGCACTGGATCGTTTTGGTCCGCGCCGGGTGTTTTCCGTGCTGATGGTGACGATGGCGATCCCGGCGTTGGTGTTTGCCTTTGGCGACAGCATGACCCAACTGCTGGTCAGCCGCCTGATCCTAAGCTCCATCGGGGCCAGCTTTGTGGTGGGCATTCACATGACCGCCATGTGGTTCAAGCCCAAGGACATTGGTTTTGCCGAAGGCTTCTATGCCGGTTGGGGTAACTTCGGTTCCGCCGCCGCCGCCATGACTCTGCCCACCATTGCTATCAACATGTACGGTGGTGACGACGGTTGGCGCTGGGCGATTGCCCAGAGCGCGATTGTGATGGCAGGCTACGGCGTATGGTACTGGTTTGCCATTACCGATGGCCCGGTTGGCACCGTTCACCGCAAGCCCCGTACAGCCAGCGCGCTCGAAGTCAGCTCCTGGGGCGATATGGTGAAATTGATCCTTTGGACCATCCCGCTGATCGGTGTTCTGGCCATTCTGGTCTGGCGTATCCAGAGCCTGGGCTACCTCAGTGTCACCGGTGCCATCATCTGTTATGTGGTCATCTGCCTGATCGTGTTGTATCAGATTGTCCAGATCCTCAGGGTTAACGTGCCCATCCTGAAAAAGGGCGTGCCGGAAGATGACAAGTACCCGTTCAACAGTGTCGCCGCGCTCAACAGCACCTACTTTGCCAACTTCGGTGCTGAGCTGGCGGTGGTCTCCATGTTGCCGATGTTCTTTGAGGAAACCTGGAGCCTGAGTGCTACGGCTGCAGGCCTGATTGCCGCCTCTTTTGCCTTCGTTAATCTGCTGGCGCGCCCGATGGGCGGTATGGTGTCTGACCGTATGGGTAACCGGCGCTTTGTAATGCTCAGTTACATGTTCGGTATTGGTATCGGCTTCGCGCTGATGGGCCTGCTCAACTCCAGCTGGCCGCTGGTCATTGCTGTCGGCATTACGGTGTTCACCTCCTTCTTTGTACAGGGTGCGGAGGGTGCGACTTTCGGCATCATTCCGTCCATCAAGCGGCGCCTTACCGGGCAGATTTCCGGTATGGCCGGGGCCTACGGTAACGTGGGTGCGGTGGTTTACCTGACCATTTTCACCTTCGTCACGCCGACCCAGTTCTTCTTCATTATCTCGGCCGGTGCGTTCGTCAGCTGGGTGCTCTGTGTTATGTGGCTGAAAGAACCTGAAAGCGGCTTCTCAGATGAATATCACGTGTCCTCGGTAGACTTGCAGATTGAAGAGGAGAATCGGCAGAAGATGGCCAAAATGCCCAGATAGAGGCACTGAGGTACTACCCGAAACCCGCCATGGCGTAATCCTGGCGGGTTTTTTTGTGTGCTGTGGAAAGCGGTTGATCGAGCCCGGGGTTTGTTAGTGCATCTCTGGCCGGTTGCATCTTCGAAGCGTTGGGGCGGTGTGCCAGTGGCGCAGGATGAGCTGGTTGCCGTTAATGCGAAAAGGCCCTCTGAGGGTGCCCTGAAGGGTCCTGGCGGGTGTCCATGCAGGCCCTTCAGGGTAGTAGGTCTGGCCGAAAAAGGTGCGGTGCAGCGTCCTTGAGGTCGGGTTCGGAGGTCTTAATAGCAGGCATAAAAAAGCCGGCCCAGAGGGCCGGCAAGCAGAGGTCTAACGCGGGGTGTTCAGGTACTTAAGGGTTCTTGATGTAGGCATTCTTGCGCAGGTAGAACCACCAGTTCACCAGCATGCAGACTGCGTAGAACATCGCAAAGCCGTACATGGCAATTTCAGGCGTGCCGGCCTGGATTTCCTGGCCCATGACTCTCGGCGCAATAAATGCACCGTAAGCGGCAATGGCAGAGGTCCAGCCAAGCACCGGGCCTTTCTGTTGCTGATCGAAGATTACGCCGATGCTGCGGAAAGTTGAGCCATTACCGATGCCGCTGGCGGCAAACATCAGAACGAACAGCACCAGGAAAATCGGGAAGTAGGCGTTGGGATCGGTTGAGTTGTAGGCCAGCATCATCACGTAACCGGTTGCTACCGATGCCACCACCATCACTGCCGAGATTATCTGGGTGACAATGGAGCCGCCCATTTTGTCAGAGATCCAGCCACCGACCGGACGAATCAGAGCGCCAACAAACGGCCCGATCCAGGCCCAGGTCAGGGCACTGGGTGCGTCGGGGTTGACCACACGAGTAACGGTACCGTCAGCAGCGACTTCCATCATGTTGCCGAAAATGACACTGATAGACAGTGGCAGTGCGGCGGAGAAACCGATGAACGAGCCAAACGTCAGAATATAAAGCACGGTCATGGACCAGGTGTGCTTGTTGCTGAAAATGGCAAACTGCTTCTGGATATTGGGCTTGATGTCACCCGGGATCAGGCGCAGCAGCACCACCGTCAGGATGATGGTCAGTGGCAGGGCAAACCACATGTTCATGATGCTCAGTGCCCACACGCCAGCCAGCGAAGCCAGAAAGCCGACACCGTAGAGCCCGAGAATCTTGCCGAAGGCGGACAGCGGGGTGCCGGGGTTCGGTGTGATCACTTTCAGATTGTTCATACCGAACCAGCTGGCAAAGGCCAGCGGAATCAGGAACACCAGCCAGATAAACCCGGCGTTCTGGATCCAGGTGTCTGTGCCTGCGTCAATCCGGCCAATCAAGGTACCGCTTGGGCTTTGCAGCGCCAGAGGATCACCGGCCAGTGCACCAAAGATGCCTACCGTCATCACCAAAGGAATGACAACCTGCATGGTGGTGACACCGAAGTTGCCCAGCCCGGCGTTCATGCCAAGACCATAACCCTGCTTGCTCTTCGGGTAGAACGAGCTGATGTTGCTCATGGAGCAGGCAAAGTTACCACCGCCAATGCCGGACAGTAAGGCCAGTGCCTGGAACACGATAAACGGAGTGTCCGGATTCATCAGGGCAAGACCGGTGCCCAGCGCCGGTATCATCAGCAGCGAGGTGGTGAGAAATACCGTGTTGCGACCACCGGCAATCTTGATCATGAATGATGCCGGAATCCGCAAGGTGGCACCGGACAGGCCCGCAATGGCGGTCAAGGTAAACAGTTGCTCTATCGTGAAGTCAAAGCCCAGATTCTTCATCTGAGTGGTGATCATGCCCCACATCAGCCAGACGGCGAATCCCATCAACAGGCTGGGAATGGAGATCCACAGGTTGCGGGAGGCAATTTTCTTGCCTTCTCGCTCCCAGAAATCCTTGTTTTCGACATCCCAGTGTTCGATGTCGGCGTTGGTTTTTGCCATGGTATCAGCTCCTTGGTTCAGCATGCCCGTAGCCACGGTGCTCGTGGCGGAAGGCTTCTGGGTCCATTTTGCAGAAGGTGGGCGCCAAGCATTATTGACTAATATCAAGGACAAACTGGCAAGCTTTGTTTCCTT
>JAWOAO010000235.1:0-6519 GCA_046498485.1 Marinobacter sp.
GCGCGTCGATCTGGATGTGGACCGGCTCGCGGCGCTTGGCCTGACACCCGCCGACGTGACCGCCGCCCTGCGCAGATCCATCACGTCGAGATCGACGTTTTCAAGCCCGGGCTCAAGGGCGGTGCCGGCATTACCCGGTGCCACAAAGACTTTGTCTGCCTGCGGCGACTGGGCGACTTTCCAGGGCAGGGCGTGTTCACGGCCGCCACTGCCGATAACCAGAATATTCATACTGAGTTCCTGAATTCTTGTATCAGTGACGGAAGTGGCGCATGCCGGTGAACACCATGGCAATGCCGTGTTCATTGGCGGCGTCGATCACTTCCTGGTCGCGCATGGAGCCACCTGGCTGGATCACCGCGGTGATGCCGGCTGCCGCCGCGGCATCAATGCCGTCGCGGAACGGGAAGAAGGCATCCGAGGACATCACCGAACCTTTTACTTCCAGGCCTTCGTCGGCGGCTTTGATGCCGGCGATTCTGGCGCTGTAGACCCGACTCATCTGGCCGGCACCGACACCGATGGTACGGCCAGCCCTGGCGTACACAATGGCGTTGGATTTGACGTACTTGGCCACTTCCCAGGCGAACAGCAGGTCGTTCAGCTCCTGCTCGGTGGGTTGGCGCTCGGTGACCACTTTCACGTCTTCCATGGCGACCATGCCGAGATCGCGGTCCTGCACCAGCAGACCACCGGTCACCCGCTTGTAGTCCATGGTCTGGGCACGCTCACCGTCGAAGTCACCGCAGGCCAGCAAGCGCAGGTTCTTCTTGGTGGCAACAATGTCGACCGCCTCCGGCGCAATGCTGGGGGCGATGATCACTTCCACAAACTGGCGGTCAACGATCGCCTGGGCCGTTTGCGCATCCAGCTCACGGTTGAAGGCGATGATGCCGCCAAAGGCCGAGGTGGGATCGGTGGCAAAAGCCAGTTCATAGGCTTGCAGGATGTCGGCACCGATGGCCACGCCACAGGGGTTGGCGTGCTTGACGATGACGCAGGCCGGGTCGGCAAACGGCTTCACGCATTCCAGCGCGGCATCGGTGTCGGCGACGTTGTTGTAGCTCAGTTCCTTGCCCTGCAGCTGTTTGGCGGTGGCCACGCAGGCTTCGCGCGGGTAGCGCTCGGCGTAGAAGGCTGCGCGCTGGTGCGGGTTTTCGCCGTAACGCATGTCCTGCACTTTCACGAACTGGGCGTTAAAGGTGCGCGGGAAGTCGGCGTTGTCGTTGTCCGGGGTGCGGCCGCCGAGGTAATTGGCGATGGCGCCGTCGTAGCCGGCGGTGTGTTCAAAGGCTTTAACTGCCAGGTCGAAACGGGTGCTGTAGGTCAATTCGCCGTCGTTGTTTTTCAGCTCTTTCAAGACCCGGCTGTAGTCAGAGGCATTGACCACAATGGCGACGTCGTTGTGGTTTTTGGCGGCAGCACGAACCATGGTAGGGCCGCCGATGTCGATGTTTTCAATGGCGGTGGCCAGGTCGCAGTCGGGGTTGGCGACGGTGTCTTCGAACGGGTACAGGTTGACCACCACCATGTCGATGGGGTTGATGCCGTGCTCGCTCATGATGGTGTCATCGGTGCCGCGTCGGCCAAGGATGCCACCGTGGATCTTCGGGTGCAGGGTCTTGACCCGGCCGTCCATCATTTCCGGGAAGCCGGTGTAGTCAGAAACCTCGGTGACGGGCACCTGGTTTTCCTGCAGCAGACGGAAGGTTCCGCCGGTGGAAAGCAGTTCAATGCCGCGTTCGGTCAAGGCACGGCCGAACTCGACGATGCCGGTTTTATCACTCACGCTGATCAGAGCGCGACGGACGGGGGTATTAGCCTGATTTGCCATGGGTCACTTTCTTCGCTGGTCAGATAAGCCGGATGTAGCCTGGGTATAAAGAACAAGGGCCTCGCGAACGCATCCGGGAGGCCCTTCAGGGTCTGGTCAGATTATAGCAGACCGTACTGCTTGAGTTTCTTGCGCAGGGTGCCGCGATTCAGCCCAAGCATGGTGGATGCCTTGGTCTGGTTGTTGCGCGTGTATCGCATCACCTGCTCCAGCAGCGGCGCTTCGACTTCCGACAGTACCAGCTGGTACACGTCGGAGACCGGCGCGCCATCCAGTTGCGCAAAATAGTTTTTGAGAGCAACTTCCACGCTGTCACGCAGAGTGACACTGTTGCCGCTGTTGTTCACCGTATGCAACTGATGTAGATCATCGTTGGCCGGTGTGCTCAGGTTGTCGTTTGCCAAAATCTCAGCGGTCATGCTGCGAATACCTCTCCATTTCGTAAGCCCGAAAAATACTGTTCGATGCGGTCTTTCTGCTCCAGCGCATCGTCGATGGCGTTGAAGCCTTGGCGAAACTGTCTGCTCTGGTCGTGGGACTGGAGATACCAGCCCACATGTTTTCTGGCGATACGCACACCCATTTTTTCGCCGTAGAAGCTGTGCAACTCGGCCAGGTGTTCCGTCAGTATCTGCTCTACCTCGTTCAGAGGTGGTGCCGGCAAGTGCTGTCCGGTCTGCAGGTAATGCAGGATCTCCCGGAAGATCCAGGGCCGGCCCTGGGCACCACGGCCGATCAGCAAGCCGTCAGCGCCGGTATATTCCAGCACCTGCCGGGCTTTTTCCGGGCTGGTAATATCGCCGTTGGCGAACACCGGAATGCCGACACTGGCTTTCACTTCGGCGATGGTGTCGTACTCTGCGTCACCGTTGTACTTGTCTGCGCGGGTGCGGCCATGCACGGCGATTGCCTGTATGCCGGCGTCTTCCGCCATGCGGGCAATCACGGTTGCGTTGCGGTTGTCGCGGTCCCAGCCGGTGCGCATTTTCAGCGTCACCGGGATGTCTACCGCGTTAACCACGGCTTCCAGGATTTCCCGTACCAGCTTCTCGTCTTTCATCAGGGCCGAGCCGGCGGCTTTGTTGCACACCTTTTTGGCCGGGCAGCCCATGTTGATGTCGATAATCTGAGCACCAAACTCGGCGTTCTGCCGGGCCGCGTCGGCCAACATCTCCGGATCACCACCGGCTATCTGCACCGAGCGGGGTTCCGGCTCACCCTGATGATTCATCCGGCTGCGAGATTTGCGCGTGTGCCAGAGCTTGCTGTCCGCTATCACCATTTCTGACACTGCCAGGCCTGCCCCCATGCGCCGACATAACAGCCGGAACGGGCGATCTGTTACGCCGGCCATGGGCGCAACAATGAGCGGGTTGGGCAAGGTGTACGGCCCGATTTTTGCCGTTGGCAGCATGATCTGAGTCCGTGTTACAGCGAGTTAAGCAAGATTCGGTAAAGAGCGGCTGTTCAATTTATGACCGCCCCAGTTCCCGAAGGGCGGTAATGATACCGCCGGGGACGGCTCGATTGAAGGGGAGAATTGCTGAATAAATTGATTATTTTTCGTGCTTTCTGGTTGACTTTTGCGCGGCCGGCCGTGGGCGTTGGCTGGTGTCAGGGTGTCCAGGGCCGGAAGTTCAGATTGTAGTTGACCGCGTCGCGGCCAGGGTCCCGAATGCTGATGGCGATTCTGACCGGCGTCTCCGACGGCATGATGTCCAGCGTTTCGGCATCCCCGGCCAGGTATTCCTCGGGCATGAAGGTGCTTTGCGCCACGACGTCGCCGTTAAGGTTCGAAAAGGTCAGCGCAATGGCCGGGAACGGTTGTTCGAACCCGGCACGGTTGATGATGACCGCATCGACAATCAGCTGGTTGCGATTTTCCGGGTCGGTACGCACGACCAGTTTTCGGCTCTGAATGGCGTCGACGTTGATCAGGGGTTTGAGTTGACACCCGGCCAGTTCGCAGCCCTTTTCATAAAATGGTCGCAGTTGGGGGATGGCGGAAAGGCGATCGAACTGGAACCAGGTCACCTGAGCCACCAGAATGCCCAGCAGGGCCAGAACAACGAGTGTCCATAGCGCTGTGCGCAGGCCGCTTTTGCCATTGCCGACCGCTACCGGATCCCGGCGCAAATCCCGGTACTGGGTGTCGGTCGTCTGAGCTTGACGCGGGCGTTGATCTGGCGCTCTACCTGCCCGGTCAGCCTCCGTTGCGGCCAGTGTCAGCTCATCGTCGGGCGCGGGTGTGCCTTGACTGGTCCTGGCGGACTGGTCTGCGGATGACGGCGGTTTCGGTGCTTGCGGGGTTGGCTCGCTTGCCTCCGGCTGTCCAGAAGACCGCTTCGGCTGATCGTCCGAGAGCATGGCCTCGGCCCAGCTTTCATCGACGGCGGGCTTTTCCGATGTCGGGTCCTCGTGGTGATAACCCGACTTTTCCGATTTGTCGACCCCGCGAAAGCTGTCGCTCAGCTCGTCGGCCGAGAACGTCAGGCTGGTTCCGGCATAGCGGCCTTCAGTGGCGTCTTCTTCAGGATTATCTGCGAAGACGAAATCCTCTTCAGTCGTTCCGGAATCGGAGCCCGACGCCGGGCTGGTGGCGCCCGGCGTCGGTGGCTCTTTGGGGGTCGATTCGCCAGACGCTGAACCGCTGCTGGTTTTGCTGACCTGGTGCTCGACCGCGTTGAACACCTTCATGCAGCTGCCACACCGCACTTTGCCCCTGGCGATACTGAGTTGCTCGTCAGTTACCCGGAAACGGGTCTCGCAATTGGGGCATTGGGTCTGCAGGGTGCTTTGGCTCATGCTTCGTTCCTGAAAGCTTGATCGTTACGAATGAGGCAGTTTAGTCGTAAACGCGGTACTCGTCATCCGTCCTTGCGCCGTCCTGTGAGGCGTACCCAGTCTTCTTTCTGTTCTGGCTCGTCCATCAGAAACCAGGGCTCATAAGCGGCCATCACTTCCCGTGCCTGATAGGACAGGATGCCGGATAGCACCAGGCTGCCGCCGGGTTTGGTCAGCTCGGCGAGCCTGGCGGCCAGGCCAATTAGCGGCTGGGCCAGAATGTTGGCGAGCATGATGTCGGCCTGAGTGTCCGGATCGTTACCGGGCAGGTACAGATCCAGCCGGCGCTCGTCGACGCCGTTGCGGCGGGCATTTTCGCGGCTGGCTTCCAGAGCCTGGGGATCGGTGTCGACACCGATAACGTGGTCGGCGCCAAGAAGCAGAGCTGCGAGACCAAGAATGCCGGAACCGCAGCCATAATCGATGACCTGTTTGCCGGCCACATCCTGACCGTCCAGCCATTCCAGGCATAACGCGGTGGTCGGGTGGGTGCCGGTGCCAAAGGCCAGGCCCGGGTCCAGCAGCAGGTTGGCGGCGTCCGGTTCAGGGGCGTCGCACCAGCTGGGCACAATCCACAGGCGTTCGCCAAACCGCAGCGGGTGAAAGTCGTCCATCCAGGCCCGTTCCCAGTCTTTGTCTTCGACCAGGGTGACGTCAATGTCGGTCAATGACTGCTGGGTTTGTTGGTGCCAGGCGTCGCGGATGTCGGCACACAGCTGCTCGATGTTCCGGTCAGACTGGAACAGTCCCGTTACCGTGGTCTGGCTCCACAGGGGTGTGGTGCCCGGATCCGGTTCGTACAGCGGCTGGTCGGCTGCGTCTTCCATGGAAACAGCGTCTGCGCCCATTTCCATTAACAGGTCTTCCAGCTGATCCGCAGTGTCCGGATCAGCGGGTATCTGGAGTTGTATCCAGGGCATGGTTAATCCCGTATCAGTTTCTCGAGGTAGTGGATGGTGAAGTCTACCTGTTTGAAGCCACCATCGCGCACCAGTTTTCGATGCAGGGGCTGATTGGTCTTGATGCCCTCGACCACCATTTCGTCCAGCGCGTTTTTCATGCGTCGGCGGGCGATTTCCCGATCATCGCCCCAGGTGATCAGTTTCGCCACCAGGGAGTCGTAGTAGGGCGGCACGGTATAGCCGCTGTACAGATGGGAATCGACCCGAATGCCGTTGCCACCGGGTGCGTGGAAGTGAATGACCTTGCCCGGGCTGGGCACGAAGGTTTGCGGGTCTTCGGCGTTGATCCGGCACTCGATGGCATGGTCGGAAATGTGGATTTCGTCCTGGCGGTATTGCAGGGGCAGGCCACTGGCAATGCGCAGTTGCTCGCGCACGATGTCCACGCCGGTCACCATCTCGGACACTGGATGCTCAACCTGCACCCGGGTGTTCATTTCGATGAAATAGAACTCGCCATCCTGATACAGGAATTCGAAGGTGCCGGCGCCCACGTAGCCAATTTCCTTGCAGGCATCGATACAGGCTTTCAGGGTGCGTTCGCGGGATTCCGGATTGACGTTCGGAGCTGGCGCTTCTTCGATCACCTTCTGGTTGCGGCGCTGCATGGAGCAGTCCCGGTCACCCAGGTGAATGACGTTGCCGTGCATGTCGGCCAGGATCTGAACTTCCACGTGGCGCGGGGCTTCCAGGAATTTCTCCAGATACACGGTCGGATCGCCAAAGGCATTCTTGGCTTCGGTCTGGGTGATCTGGACCGCCTTGAGTAACGCCGCCTCGGAGTGCACCACCTGCATGCCCCGGCCGCCGCCGCCGGAGGCCGCCTTGATCATTACCCGGTAACCGATCTGGCGGGCCAGCATCAGGTTACGCTCGTCA
>JAWOAO010000400.1:0-9351 GCA_046498485.1 Marinobacter sp.
CAGGAAGCTGGTTTGCAGGTTCATCGCCACCAGGATGGCGAACCACAGCATGTTGATGCCCAGGGCCTCAGCTATGGGTGCCAGAATGGGCACGATGATGAAGGAAATCTCCACGAAGTCGATGAAGAAGCCCAGTATCAAAATCACCAGCATGGCCAGAATGATGAAGCCCCACTGCTCGCCCGGCAGCATCAGCAGCCATTCTTCCAGCAGGTAGTCGCCTCCGGTGTAGCTGAACACCATGGAGAAGGCAGTGGCACCGATCAGAATGGCAAAGACCATGGCGGTAACCTTTACCGTGTCTTTGGAGGCATCCCACACCATTTTGAACGTGAACTGGCGGTAGATAATAGCCAGGACCACGGCGCCTACGCCGCCCAGAGCCGATGATTCGGTAGGGGTGGCGATGCCGGTAAAAATAGAACCCAGCACCACCACAATCAGCGCCAGTGGCGGGATGATCGCCAGCAGGGCGTTGACGATTTCCTTGCCGCGGCTGATGCTGTCGTCTGCCGGCATGGCCGGTGCCGTTTGTGGCTTGAACCGGGTCATGATCAGTATGTAAACGATGTAAAGGCCAATCAGCAGCATGCCGGGCCCTACTGCGGCTTTGAACAGGTCACCCACGGGCAGGCCAAGGACATCGCCCAGGATGATCAGAATAATCGAGGGCGGCACAATCTGGCCCAGGGTGCCAGACGCACAAATGGTGCCGGTAGCCAGTCGTTTGTCGTAACCGTGGGCCAGCATGACCGGCAAGGAGATCAGGCCCATCGCCACCACACTCGCGCCCACCACACCGGTTGATGCTGCCAGCAGTGCCCCCACCAGAATGGTGGAAATCGCCAGGCCACCCGGCAGACCGCCAAACAGTCGGCCCATCGAGGTAAGCAACTGTTCGGCCAGTTTGGTGCGCTGGAGTACCACGCCCATGAAGATGAACAGAGGTACCGCCATCAGCACGGTGTTCTGCATCACGCTCATGATCCGGTAGGGCATGAAGGCAAACAGATCCATACCTTCAGCAAAGATACCGAAGAACAGAGCCACACCCCCGAAGGTGAAAGCAACCGGGAAGCCCAGCATCAGCATGATCAGGGCCACGCCGAACATAATCATTCCGATCATGCCAGGCCTCCTGCGCTGTGCTCACTCTGGTATTGTTTGTCACCGGCCAGCACGCGGATGGCGTGGGTCACCATATTCAGTCCGGCAGTGCCGATAAAGAAGGCGCTGACGGGTATCACAGACTTGATGATCCAGCGGTGCGGCAGGCCACCCGGGTCGCCGCTGCCCTCTCCCATTTGATAGGCGTCAACCGCAAAGCTGTAGCCGTAGATGCCGATCAGGTAAGCGAAAGGAATAACAAAAGCGACAGCGCCGATGATGTTGACCCAGGCCTTGGTTTTGTTGCTCCACCGGGTGTAGAAAACGTCGACCCGCACGTGCCCGTCGGTGCGCAGGGCATAGGGAATGCCCAACAGGAAAACCACCGAGTACAGGTGCCATTCCATCTCCTGCATGCCAATGGAGACATCGTTGAAGACGTACCGGGTAACCACGTCATAAAACACGTTGGTAGCCATCAGAATCATGGCCACGCAGGCGATCCAGCCACACAGTTTGGAGAGCCAGCCCAGGCCCTCATCCAGTCTGATAATCCAGCGCATTGAATCTCGTCCTCCGCTGAGCGGATGTTTGGTGAGCCATTAAAAAGAAAAAAGCCGGGATCACTCTGGAGAGCGATCCCGGCTCTGTTCCCGCATGGCTTATAGTTTACTCAACTTCTGTCATGGTGTTGAGATAAGCTCGCTCCGAAATGTCGGTGTAGGCGCGGCTCTGTTCCTGATAGGTCAGCTGTGAGTCGATGATTTTTGCTGCCATCTCGCTGTTTTCAGAGGCTTCTTTCAGCAGCTTTTTGTTGGCGTCGTACATCGCCTGGAAGATATCTTTCGGGAACTGTTTGATCTGTACGTTCGGATGATCTTTCTTGATGTTTGCCCAGGCTTCCGCATTGGCGTGTTGGGAATGTACCAGCATGTCGTAGGATGCCGTACGCATGGCCACTCGCATGATTTCCTGCAGATCCGCAGGCAGCTTTTCCCAGACCCGCTTGTTGATCAGGAACTGCAGCTCGGTGGCTGGTTCATGCCAGCCGGTGTAGTAATAATCAGCGATTTGCTGGAAACCAAGGCGCAGGTCCAGCGCCGGGCCTACCCACTCAACGGCATCAATGGTGTTGCGCTCAAGGGCCGTGTAGAGCTCGCCCGGGGCAATGTTGGTGGGGTTGACGCCCACTTCGGCAAAGACCTCGCCGGCAAAGCCGGGGATGCGCATTTTCAGGCCCTGCAGATCTTCCAGAGATTTGATTTCCTCGCGGAACCAGCCGCCCATCTGCACGCCGGTGTTGCCACCTGGAAAGGACAGCATATTGTGGGGCTCATACACTTCCTGCATCAGCTCCATGCCACCGCCATGGTAAAACCAGGCGTACTGTTCAATAGCATTCATGCCAAAGGGCATGCTGGTGAAGAACAGGGTTTCGGACACTTTGCCTTTCCAGTAATAGGAAGCAGAGTGGCCCATGTCGTACTGACCGGCCTTGACCATGTCAAACACACCCAGCGGGGCTTTGTGTTTGTTGGCAGAGTCGATACGAATGATCAGCCGGCCGTCAGACATTTTTTCAACGGTTTCGGCGAAATTTTTGGTGGTGTCACCAAAGATTGGAAAGTTCGGGCCCCAGGTTTCGGCCATTTTCAGGGTGAACTTCTCTTGCGCGAGCGCTTGCGTGGCGGCAAAGGTGGTTGCTACTGCCAATACAGCCGCGGAAAGAACAGAACGGATCTTCATTGCTCTTCTATCCTCTTTTCATTGTTGTAGGTTCTCAGTTTGTCAGAACAGGCTTTCCGTTAAGAAACAACCATATCCTTCAAGTCTAGCTCAGGTTAGCAACCGCAGCGGTGTAGTCGCAGTAAAAATGTGCCTATCTACGACATAGGTCTAACCTTAAAGATCGTCCATCCGGCCGATCTGGCTGGCCATGTGCATTGCCTCGTGTTTTTCCAGGGATTTCAGGTTTTCCAGCAGGGACTTCGCCTCGGGAATTTCGGCCTTGCCGATCAGGTTGTCATACAGCGCCATCACCTGATCGTGGAAGTCGAAAATTTCGCGGGCGATGCCGGCAAAATCCAGGTCGTTATAGTGGGTATCGCAGGTGCGCTCTTTCTCGATGGGTTTATGCACCCCGTAATCGTAAAGCCGGGTCTGCATGGCTTTTGGGTCGGCCTGTTTTTCATATTCTGCGACGGCGCTGGCCAGAATGCGCTCGTGGTTACTGATGTAGTCCAGCAGCGCGCTGGCCCGCTCATCCTGGTTCAGGGCAGCGGATTCATGCAGACAACGGGCAAGGTGGTCGTGCAGTTGCCGGGTCCAGTCAATCAGGTCTGCGAAGGTTTTGATTTCCATGTTGTTATACTCCCGTCTGAATAGGATTTGCCATTACCGATATATCCTATCAGTCTAGCCCGAGTTGGTGCTGATGTGTCAGATGGAGATGTAAATGAACCCCTCTACCCTTATTGGAATGGTCGCAGGCCTGGCGGTGCTGGCCAGTGTGCTGTTGTGGTCGGCGCAGGATCCGATGCTGTTCGTTAATGCGCCCGGCCTTGCGATTGTGGTCGGGGGCACGCTGGCGGCGACCTTTATCTCGTTTCCATTGAAAGAAGTGCTGCGGGTTTTCAAGTTGCTGGGCACAGTGGTGCGTAATGAAAAACTCTACACCCGGCAGGATATTGAAGAGCTGGTGCGGATCTCCCGGTTGTGGATTGATGGCAAGCTGCCGGCGGTTGAGCGGGCGCTGGAGCATGTGCGCAATCCGTTTTTGCGCTCCGGCGTGCAGCTGGTGATCGAGCTTAACCCGGAGCAAGACATCATGGACTTTCTCGAGTGGCGGGTCGCCCGGCTGCGCGCCCGGGAACACGCCGAGGCGCAGTTGTTCCGGGTGATGGCCAGTTTTGCACCGGCGTTCGGCATGATCGGCACCCTGGTGGGCCTGATCAACATGATGTTTCTGCTCGGTGATGGCGACATGGCGGTGATTGGCCAGCAACTGTCCATTGCCCTGATGACCACCTTTTACGGCATCCTGCTGGCCAACCTGATCTTCAAGCCGGTGGCGGTCAAGCTGGAGCGTCGCACCGAGCAGCGCATCATTCTGATGCGGATGGTGATGCAGGGCATTTCCATGATGTGCAAAAAACGCAGTCCCTCGATGATGCGGGAAACCCTGAAATCGTTTGTCGCCAGCTACGAAGACGAAATCCGCGATTTCCGGCCCGCTGCCAAGGCCCGCCCAAAGCCGCTGACCGGGAAAGGGGCGGCGGATGTCTGATCTTGACCGTGCGCTCTCTGGAGTGGCCCGGCGGGCCGATTACCTGCACATTCCGCTGACTCAGAGCACCGAGGAAGACAGCTGGCTGGTCACCTATCTGGATGTCATTACCCTGTTGCTGGTGATGTTTGTGGTGATGCTGGCATTGTCTGGCGGTCCCTCGGACGTGGCGGATGGCCAGGCTGAGCTGGCCGTATCGGAGCTGGTGGTGGCGCCGGCATCGCCGTCTGAATCGCTGCCGAGCGCGGCGGATCTGTTTGCCCGGCAGGCACAGGCGACCTTACAGGCGGCCGGGCTGACCGATAACATTACGGTGATTGCCCAGCAAGACGGAGTTCGCTTCCGGATCAGCAACGACATCCTGTTTGCCTCCGGTGATTCGGTGTTGTCCGGTGAGGGCAAGCGGCAGTTGGCACAGCTGGTGCCGCTGCTGGCGGATGCGGACTATCAGATTACCGTGGCCGGTTACACCGACAGCCTGCCGATTCGCACTGACCGGTTTCCGTCCAACTGGGAGTTGTCGTCGGCCCGAGCCGGCAGTGTGGTGCGCCTGTTTGAAGCGGCCGGTGTCGCCCGTAACCGGATGCAGGCGGCCGGTTACGCCGATACCCGCCCGCTGTTCCGTAACGACACCGAGCAGGGGCGCTCCCGAAATCGGCGGGTCGAGATAATTCTTGAAGATGGTTCTATGATGAAGGGACAGGTGGATCAGGGAGCGAGCAGGCGATGACGGTTGAGCTGGGAGTGATCGAGGGATTTTATGGCCCGATGTGGAGCTGGGCTGAGCGGCGTCATCTGATGTGCTCGCTGGCCGCCCATGGCTATGGCTTCTATGTATACGCGCCCAAGGCCGATCCTTTTTTGCGGCGGCGCTGGCAGCAGCCCCATCCGGCCGATCAGGCGGCTGAGCTGGAGGGCTTCGCCCGCTTGTGTCGGCGCCAGGGGGTTCGCTTTGGCGTGGGGCTGAGCCCGTTCGAGGTGTTCAATCGGTTTGATGATGCGGCCCGGGAGGCTCTGGCCGCCAAGCTCAAAGCCCTGGACCGGATTGGCATACAGGAATTGGCGATCCTGTTTGATGATATGCGCTCTGCAATTCCGGCGCTGGCCAGCACCCAGGCCGATATTGTTCGCTGGATCAGGGACCACAGCAAGGCGTCGACGATCAGTGTCTGCCCCACCTACTATTCTGATGATCCGGTGCTCGACCGGGTGTTTGGTGAGCGGCCCGCCGATTACCTTGAAACCCTGGGCGCGGAGCTGCCCAAAGAGGTCAGGGTGTTCTGGACCGGTGAAGAAGTGTGTTCGCGGGAAATCTCGCCCGGCCACCTGAAGCGTGTGGCCGCTCGCCTGGGCCGCAAACCGGTGCTGTGGGACAACTACCCGGTCAACGATGGCGACCGGATGTCCGGGCACCTGCACTTGCGCGCGTTTACCGGCCGGCCTGCGGCCAATGCCGCGCATCTGGCGGGCCATGCTATCAACCCGGCCTTGCAGCCGGTCTTGACCGCCATCCCCGCGCTGACGCTGGCGGAGTCTTACCGGCTGGGGCCAGGCTATCAATACGGTCAGGCTTTTCAGCGTGCCGCGCGGGAGTTGCTGGGAGTTGATCTGGCGCACCAGTTGCAAAAAGATTTGCTGACCCTGCAGGATGCCGGACTGGAGCGGATCAGTGACGAACGCAAGCAGGCACTGATCCACACCTACGATAGCTTTGATCACCCGGCCGCCAATGAGATCCTGCGCTGGCTGGCCGGGGACTATCAGGTTACCGACGAGATGGTGCAAACCCAGTAGGGCAGCTCCTTGTTTAAGCCCTGATCCTTATCTGGTGTCGCAGCTGGTGTCCGGGCGGCTGAAACGTTCTTGCATGGCGCTGCGCTCACGATCCCGGTCCCGGAATTCCGGTGGCAGGGGCTGGATCAGGTACAGGTAGTCGCCTTTGCCCAGGTTGTCTGCCAGCGCTGGCTCTGACGAATCCGCCGGCCAGAAAACCGGACTGATCACCACCACAGAGAGGTCGGGCGCACGGTGCTCGAGCAGCGCGACGGTACCGAGCCGCTCTTCACTGTGAAAGGTGCCGGTCAGGTGCACAATCTGATGCGCCGGGTACTGATCCCGGGCCTGCAAGATGCGCATGGCCATGGTGTTGTCGCGGAGCAGCTGGGCCTTGTAAGTGTTGTCCATACGCTCGGCCATGGCCGGGTCGCCGGTGCCGTGGCTGCCGCTGATTGCTTGCTCGAACTTTTCCCGATAGGCCGGGGTATCCAGGAAAGCTTGTGCCGGCAAGGACAGGCGCTGCTCACCGGGTAATGTGTCCAGGTAGTCCGGGCCCAGGCGGCCGACGCAACGAATCACCTGGGCCGGGGCGTTGGCGGCAATCACCGGCAGGTTGTGATAGCGGGCGAATTCCACCAGTGGACGGTAGGAGCCCCGATAATTGTCCCAGGCCTGGGCGTCTTCCAGCATTTCGGTTTCGCCGGTGTTGCCGGCCAGATAGTCATCCAGCACCGGCTGGTGGTCTAAAGTGAACTGTTCCAGGCTCAGCACCTGGCCTGGATTGAGGCGGTGCAGGTGCTGTTGCAGGCGGGCCTGAAGCAGGTGTGAAGCCTGGTGGCCATGGTATTCGCCGATCACCACCACGTCGGCCTTTGCCAGCCGATCGGCCAGGCTGTTCAGACTGATCGGCCGGGCGGTCTGGCTGTCGATCAGCACGCTGTCATAGAGGCTTACCGGGGGCGCAATAGCCGCCGCAGGCTGGGCTGGCAGTTGCGCGCAGCCTGCAACAGCCGCAAGGCCTGCCGTCGTCAGCGAAGCCAGAAGTCGTTTAATCGGTGTCATAAGCCGGGCGCTCAGTCAGGTTGCTGTGTGCGTTGTTCCCGCCAGTCCGGGCCCAGCTGCTGTTCCACGTAGTCCCGGATAAACTGCCGGACTTTCTGTGAAGGAGTGACATCCTCGGCCTTGCACAACTGCTCAAAGGCCGTTTTTTTCTCCGGGTCAATCAGCAGGGTGAGGCGGGCGGTTCGGTTTTCCTTGGGCATAAATATCAGTGCTCAGAGTATGTTAATAAGGTTAACATTGAATGTAATTTGAGTGAGCATATAATGACGGTGTTTTCTTCGCAACCAGGAACTGGCTCATGTCGCATCGCGCGCACCTGTTTTCACTGAGATTTGCCCACGCCGTTCGTGAAGCCTGCGTAGATGAGCGCTACACCGGCGCCCGGTTCGTGAAAGACCTGATGGCCGGGGTAACCGTCGGCATCATTGTCATTCCTCTTGCCATGGCGCTGGCGATTGCCAGTGGTGTTGCGCCTCAGTATGGCTTGTACACGGCCTTTATCGCCGGGTTTGTCATTGCCCTGTTCGGTGGCAGTCGCTACAGCATCTCCGGCCCGACTGCGGCCTTTGTGGTGATTCTTTATCCCATTGCCCAGAGCTATGGCCTGGGTGGTTTGCTTCTGGCCACCCTGATGTCCGGGGTGCTGCTGGTGATTATGGCAGTGATGCGTCTGGGCCGCTTTATCGAGTATATACCGGAGTCGGTCACCCTGGGTTTCACCGGCGGCATTGCGGTGGTGATTGCCACCTTGCAGGTAAAGGATTTCTTCGGGTTAACCGTCGCCACCATGCCCGAACATTACTGGGACAAGCTGGCGGTACTGGGACAGCAACTGCCAGCGCTGGACAGCATGAGTACGCTGGTGGCTGGCGTCACTCTGGCGGTGATGCTGGTATGGCCGAAGCTCAAAACGCCGGTGCCACCGCACCTGCCGGCGGTGATCATCGGCAGCTTGCTGGCGCTCTGGCTCAATGCCAACGGTGCTGGCATCGACACCATCGGTTCCCGGTTCAGCTATCTGTTGCCGGATGGCAGTACCGGTGCAGGCATTCCGCCGTTTTTGCCGGAATTTGTCTGGCCCTGGCAGCAACTGAACGCTGAGGGTGAGCCGGTGGGCTTGTCCTGGAGTCTGATCCAGGCGCTGCTGCCCGCCGCGTTCGCCATTGCCATGCTCGGCGCCATTGAATCCCTGTTGTGCGCGGTGGTGCTGGATGGCATGACCGGCAAGCGCCACAGCGCCAACAGCGAGCTGATGGGGCAGGGTATCGGTAATATCCTGGTGCCCTTTTTCGGCGGAATCACCGCGACCGCGGCGATTGCCCGCTCGGCGGCCAATTACCGGGCCGGGGCCGAGTCGCCGGTGGCCGGTATGATCCACGCGCTGGTGGTCTTGCTGGCGCTGGTCTCCCTGGCCGGCATTCTCGCGTACCTGCCGATGCCTGCGATGGCGGCCCTGCTGGTCATGGTGGCCTGGAACATGAGTGAAGCCCCGAAAGCCGTGCATCTGCTGAAAACCGCACCCCGCAGCGATGTGCTGGTGTTTCTGACCTGCTTCAGCCTGACCGTGGCGCTGGACATGGTGATTGCCATCACCACCGGGGTGCTGCTGGCGGCCGTTCTGTTCATGCGTGAAATGGCGCAGATGACCAGGGTCACCGACATTACCGACAACAAGCGGGTGCGGCAGGCCGGGTTGCCGTCGGGCTGGCGCGTGTTCAAAATCAACGGCCCGATGTTCTTCGCCGCCGCGGATCGGGTGTTTGGCGAATTGGCCGAGCTGTCCCGGCAAACCCGGGGCTTTGTGCTGTACATGGACGGCGTCACCGTGCTGGATGCCGGTGGTCTGGCGGCGCTCAATAAACTGATCGACAGTTGCCGGAAAACCGGTACCGAAGTGGTGATTGCCGACCTGCAATTTCAGCCACTCAGGACACTGGCCCGGGCCGGGCTCGAGCCGGAACCGGGCGTCAGCAGCTTCTATCCAACCCTGGACGCGGCGCTCACGACGGTCTCGGCCCGGCGCGCTGCGCCGCAGATGCTTTGAGCCTACAGGGGCCAGTGCAGTTGCAGATTGCCACCGCCAAAGCCGACTTTGTGCAGATAGAAGGTCGGGTTCAGGG
>JAWOAO010000025.1:0-4253 GCA_046498485.1 Marinobacter sp.
GCCAATGCCGGCGGCCCGCTGACCGACAGCGAAGCCCAGGATATTCTCGGAGTGGAGCCCGGCGCCAGTCGGGAAGAGATCATCCAGGCGCACCGCCGGATGATGCAGAAAATGCACCCGGACCGTGGTGGCAGTAACTATCTGGCTGCTCGTGTCAATGAAGCCAAAGAGCGCCTGCTGAGCTGATTTGCTAATACTCAGACGACCATTGTCAGAATGTAAGGGGAGGGAACATGGAGACTCGATCTTTTGGAAGCACGGATATTCAGGTGACACCGGTTGGCCTGGGCACCTGGGCCATTGGCGGCTGGATGTGGGGCGGCACGGATGAAGCCCGGTCCATCGATACCATTCACAGGGCGATCGACAAGGGCATTGGTCTGATCGATACCGCTCCGGTGTACGGGTTTGGGCGCTCGGAAGAAATTGTGGGTAAGGCCCTGGCCGGCGGCCGCCGCGATCAGGTGGCCCTGGCCACAAAGGTTGCCCTGAACTGGAATGACGATCACGACAAGGTCTGGCGCGACGCGACGGCAGCTCGCATAGAGCGGGAGATTGAGGATTCCCTGAAACGCCTGCAGACAGACCGGATCGACATCTATCAGGTGCATTGGCCGGATCCAAAGACGCCCATGGAAGAAACTGCACGGGCACTGGAAAATCTCTACCAGGCGGGCAAGATCCGCGCCATTGGTGTCAGTAATTTCACTCCAGCCCAGATGCAAGAGTTCAGCAAATTTGCGCCCCTGCACAGTTTGCAGCCCCCCTATAACCTTTTTGAACGGGATATCGAGCAGGACATCCTTCCGTATTGCCGGGAACACGGCATCGCGACCATTACTTACGGCGGGCTATGCCGTGGTCTGCTGAGCGGCAAAATGCGTGAGGATACCGAATTCACCGGCGACGATCTGCGCAAGAACGATCCCAAGTTTCAGGGTGAACGCTATCGCCACTATCTGAAGGCGGTGGCTGAGCTGGATGCGTTTGCCCAGGAGCGTTATCAGAAAAATGTCCTGGCATTGGCACTTCGCTGGCTGATTGATCAGCCGGGTGTCACAACAGCACTTTGGGGCGCACGGAGGCCCGAGCAACTTGATCCGGTGGATGACATCGAAGGCTGGTCGCTCGACAGGGAAGCGTTTGACGCGATTGATGGAATTCTGGCCAGGTGCATTGATGATCCCGTCGGGCCCGAATTCATGGCGCCACCCGTTCGGTAGTGCCCGGCCCGGCCGGCGCAGGAGCACCTGGCCAGAAGCTCCTTCACGGTCATAACAAATCTGGACACCGGTATCGCGGCTGTCTACGCTGACATAAATGCAACACGCAAAGGACATAATTGTGAGGCGGTTCACCAAGGGAAGGCGTGGAGTCGCGTTGGGGGCTGTGCTGATGTCAGCGAGCCTTCCCGGCATCATTTTTGCCCAACCATCATGCCCCGGAATTCACGTAAAAATTCTGGACATTAAAAACAGCACGGGAACGGTAGCTTGTGCGCTTTTTGAATCGCCAGAGGGTTTCCCGACTGAATTTATGCGCTCCGCAACCAATATCGCGATGATAGCCATTCGAGATACCCAGGCGCGTTGCGACTTTTTGGATATACCTCCGGGCACCTATGCGCTGGCCGTCATTCATGATGAAAATATGGATGGTAAGCTTGCCACGAACTGGCTAGGGGTTCCTACGGAAGGCTACGGTTTTTCAAGCGGCGCAATAGCCACCATGAGTGCGCCTTCGTTCGAGGACGCCAGCTTTTTGTACGATGGGAAAAACCTCGATCTGACGATTAAATTGAATTACTGAGCGACCTTTTTGCCTGCCGCACATTCCCGATGTGCTGGTTGGTCGGTTTCTGGACCTCCGATTATGCTTGGCTCGGCCTGGTTACAGGGCGTTTTGCGCAGGGCAATCGCGACCAGTGGACCGCGTTACCCACCAGATCTTGCATGGGAAATGTACTGATAACGAGGAATTCCCATGAAAACCCGAATAACGCTGCACTACTGCACCGGTTGTAACTGGATGCTCCGGTCCACCTGGATGGCGCAGGAGCTGTTGAGCACCTTTGATGGCATGATCGATGAGCTCACGCTCAAACCGGGTACTGGCGGCATCTTTGAAGTCTACGTGAACGACACCCGGATCTGGTCTCGTAAGGAGCAGGGAGGTTTTCCGGATATCAAGCAGTTAAAGCAGCTGGTCCGGGACCAGATAGCGCCCGAGCATTCGCTGGGGCACTCGGACCGGGTGGGCAAGAGAGGGTGATGGCGCCGATGTGTAAAAAACATCGACGCCGAAGGGTAGCGCTCGAAGCCGTCAGGCTTTCCGGCGCTTGGCAACGACCAGTCCAGCAAGACCCAGCCCCAGGAGAGTGAGTGTTCCTGGCTCAGGAACCTGTGCAATTTTCGTCCAGGCATGGTTGTCACTTTCGAAGGCATTTTGTGAGCTGATCAACACGACGGTGTCGAAGAGCTGGCCGCCGAAGAAGAAGTTGATGTATCTGTTGTCGTTAAGGCTCACCTGGTCGCCCTGAACCAGAATGTCGGATTCAACAGATTGCAGAAACTGGCCACCAACGGATGCCAGCAGATCCTGACCGTTGTAGAACTCCAGGGTGTTGTAGTTGTCGATTGAGCCCCAATACAGGCCGAAATAGTTGGCTGTGGTGCCCAGCCCGAAAGTGGCGGAGCCGGCATTCTGTGCGTCCGGCACGGTCAGGTAGTCGTTAGGATCATCATTCGTTGAGGGAATGCCGGCCGGAGCTGCAAATTGCCCGACTTGTGACCCTGTCACCACCGCAAAGTCACCGGTGCAGGAAGCATAGCCCGCGCAAGGGGCAGCGGTTTGAAAATCCAGCACGGTAGCCCCAACAACCTGGGTCTCGTAAATACCCGCCTCGGAAACGGTGATTTGCAGGGCCTGAGCACCTGTTGCCGATCCGAGAGTTATTAAACTGGCGGCAATTAATGTTTTGGAAAGTTTCATGGTCGATCAACTCCTTTACTGCAATGGGAAAGTCCGTTTGGCCATATGAGCCATTTGGAACCCAGCAAGAGTTGGGCCGGCGTGAAAGAATGTATTTTTATCAATGGTATAGCTCAGGCCATGACGCGCTGATTTTCTTTAAGTGTATTAAATATCGACACATTAAACCTTGGCTAACAGCGTGATTGCACTTCTCCCTATATCTCCGATCCTGTAACCATGCTAAAACGTCTCCGCCCAGCGGTAACCAGTGTTTTTAGGGGTGCTCGGGTACCCTTCCGTTCATCAGGATTTCAGCATGTCAGACAAATTTTTCTTTAAAGGCCGGCAGGACGCGCGCCAGCACCACACCGCTCATGGCGGTTTCAAGACCAAGGCCAGTCAGAAGAGTGGTAGCAAGAAGTTCCCGCTAACGCTGGTGGTGACCAGCGAAGCGCGCAAGCAAGAGATCGAAGCCCAGGTGTCCAAGGCCAATCTGCATGCGAATATTACGATAGATACCCGCGAAGACGCGGTTGAATCCATCGGCGAGCTGACGGTGCTTCTGAACAAAGCTGCGACCGTGACCACAACCAGGGCGCCGTCTCGCAATGACCCGTGCCATTGCGGCAGTGGCCTGAAATTCAAGAAATGCTGTGGCTGAAGGCAATGAGCGTAAAGAGAGCAATGCTATGATTATTTGCGGAGTTGAATTGAGCGGCAGTGACGCGGTGGTGTGTTTGCTGAAGTTGGACCGGGGGCAAATCAGCTTGCCGGAGTGCAATGTGCGCAAACTGTCGCTGAGCAAAAATCACACTCGCGAAGACCTGAAGCAATTCCAGGCGGCGTTTGCGGAATTAATGGCAGAGCACGAGGTGACCAGCGTCGCGATCAAGGAGCGGATGCCCAAAGGTAAATTTGCCGGTGGCGCCATCAGCTTCAAGCTGGAGGCGACCATTCAGCTGATTGCCGACACCGAGCTGGAAGTGACGTTGCTGCCGCCTGCGCTGATCAAAGCCACGCTGGCAGCCAACCCACTGCCGATTCCGTTTACCGAGACCGGATTGAAGGTCTTTCAGGAAGCCGCCTTTACCGCCGCGTATGTAGGGCTGATGGCGAAATAGCGGGGAACCATGCGGTCACCCGCCTTTGGAGATGACATGGCGAAGCAACCCACCGAAGCCCGGCAGCGGGCAACGCTGAAGCGGCTCGAGACCTTCAGTCGCTTCACGGACAGCAGCATTGGTGTTCCTTTCACCCGCTTCAAATTTGGGGTGGAAGCG
>JAWOAO010000127.1:0-7687 GCA_046498485.1 Marinobacter sp.
TGGATCGACACCGGGCGACCATCATCGCAAACAGTAAACCCGGTAAAGGCACCACTTTCCGGATCCGGTTCAAACGGAGCTAACGGAGCTAACGAGGCCAGAGTATGGATACTGACATTCGTAACCCGGTAATTCTGATTGCCGATGATGACCCCGATGATCGGTTAATGATTCGCGAGGCGTTTGCGGAACGATGCGCCCATTGCCAGCTGTATTTTGTCGCCAATGGCGTCGAGCTGATGGACTACCTGAGAACAAGCTCATCGGCGTCCGAACCGGCAACGGACTGTCCGCGACCGGACCTGCTCCTGCTGGATCTCAACATGCCGCTGAAAGACGGCCGGCAGTCATTGCTCGAAATTCGTGCCGATCCGGCGCTCAGAACATTACCAACGGTGGTGCTGACCACCTCCAGAAACGATGAGGACAAGGTGTTTTGTCTGGCCCAGGGCGCCGATGGCTACATTGTGAAACCGTCCCGGTACACCGAATTGCTGAGTATCGTGACATCGCTGGAAACTTACTGGAATACCT
The DNA here is from genome assembly GCA_046498485.1 of Marinobacter sp. GTDB lineage: Bacteria > Pseudomonadota > Gammaproteobacteria > Pseudomonadales > Oleiphilaceae > Marinobacter. The sequence continues at coordinate 535 of JAWOAO010000127.1, forward strand.
CTGCCACGCAACAACCGGATAGTGATAACAATGCTTGACCCGATACTCCGCGTCCTGCTGATTGAGGACGATGAAGACGATTACCTGATCACCCGCGATCTGCTGGATGAAGTCAGCCCGGTCAACACCCGGCTGATCTGGCGGGACTGCCTGGCCGATGGCCTGGCGACGCTGCATGAGCATGACGTGGATGTGGCGCTGGTGGACTTACGGCTGGGACCGGATTCTGGCCTGGACCTGATCCGGCAAGCCAAAGCCGAAGGCCTCACCACCCCGTTTATCCTGCTCACCGGTCAGGGCGATGATGAACTGGACGCCCGGGCGGTGGAGCTGGGCGCGGCCGACTACCTGGTGAAAGGACGCCTGGATGGCCATACCCTGCTGCGCAGTATCCGCTACGCCATTGACCGCGCTGCTGCCACCGAACACCTGGCCAGCAGCGAGGCCCAGTATCGCCTGTTGTTTGAAAACAATCCGACACCCATGTGCCTGATGCAGCCAGGTGGCAATCGGATCAACGCCATGAATGCAACCGCAAGAAAGCTTTACGGGCTGGCCAAACAGGACACGGGCGGCCTGCGCATGGCGGATCTTCGGGCAGCGAACAACCCGGCCGCGCCGGACGTCGAAGGCATTGTCCTGCAACCGGGTGCCCGGCTTGAGCACCATCGGACCAAAGACGGCCTGGCCCTGATGGTGGAGGTGATGTCCGAGAACATCACCATCGACCAGGACAATCTGGTGCTGATGACACTCAGAGATAAAACCGCACAGATTGCCAACAACCGGCAACTGAAGTTACTGCAGCGCTGCATCGAATCCAGTTCTAATGGCATTGTGGTGGTGGACGTCATCGCCCCGGATATGCCAGTGGTGTACGTCAACCCCACTTTTGAGCGCATCACCGGTTACCTCGCCGATGAAGCCCTGGGCAGAAACTGCCGGTTTTTGCAGGGCGATGATTATGACCTGAGTAATGAACAGGCGCTGGCAGAGATTCGCAAGGCCATTGCCCGAGGGACCGACGTCTCGGTGGTGCTGAGGAACTATCGCAAAGACGGCGCTCCCTTCTGGAACGATCTGTACCTGTCACCGATCCGCAACGATCAGAATGACGTCACTCACTTTGTTGGCATTCAAAACGACATTTCTGAACGCAAATCCATCGAGCACCAGCTGGCCTACAACTCGAGCCACGACGTTCTGACCAAACTGCCTAATCGGGCTTTGCTGGAGGACCGGCTGGCGCAGGCCTGTCAGCTTGCGCGCCGATACAATCGCCATGTCGGTTTGCTGTTTATTGACATGGACGGTTTCAAACTGATCAACGATTCGTTAGGCCACCGTACCGGCGACCAGATCCTGATCGAGGTTGCCCGCCGCCTGGTGGAGCTGGTGAGATCCGGAGACACCGTCGCCCGGGTCAGCGGCGATGAATTTGTGGTGATTCTGCCCGACCTGGCTCACAGCAACGATGCTCAGTGTGTCGTTGAAAAGGTCATCAAAGCCCTGGCCGTTCCCTACCAGGTCGGTAACGAGACGCTGCACCTGACCGCCAGTGTTGGTATAACCTCCACGGACGGCAGCATCCGGGAACCGTCAGCCCTGATCCAACAGGCCGACCTGGCCATGTACCAGGCCAAACAGCTGGGCCGCAACACCTGGCAGTGGTTCGCCCAGGAAATGAACACCCAGGCCAGTTACCGGGTAAAACTGCGCAATCAACTGCAGGATGCCATCGATAACGAGGCGCTGACCGTATTTTACCAGCCAGTGATTGATTCCCGCACTGGACAGGCTCGCTCTGTCGAGGCCCTCGTGCGCTGGCAACACCCGGAGCAAGGGCTGGTGTCGCCCGGCGACTTTGTGCCCCTGGCCGAAGAAACCGGACAGATCATCGCGCTCGGCAAGTGGGTGCTTGGTCAGGCCTGCCGGGATATGGTGCGGCTGCACGCCGCGGGCTTCAGTGATTGCAGTATGGCGGTGAATGTGTCGCCGGTGCAGATTCGCAAAGAAGGTTTTGTCGACACGGTAAAGCAGGCGCTGCAAGCCTCGGGTCTGGCTCCGGAATCACTGGAGCTTGAAGTGGTCGAGTCGGCGGTGCTGTACGACACCGACGAGGTGATCAGAACGCTGCATGAACTTCGCGATCTGGGTGTGCGCATTGCCATCGACGATTTTGGTACGGGTTTTTCCAGCCTCAGTTACATCAAGCTGATGCCCGCCAATAAAATCAAAATTGACCGTTCGTTCATCAAGGATGTGATCCAGAACCGGAGTGACGCCGCCATCACCCAGGGTGTCATCTCCATGGCTCATCACTTATCCCTGGAGGTAGTGGCGGAGGGCGTGGAAACCGAGGCTCAGGCCGCTTTCCTGCGCCGCAACCATTGTGACCTGTTGCAAGGCTTCTTCTTCGCCCGCCCCATGCCCTATGCAGACCTGATCAACTACATGAACCAGCACGGCAGCCGACGCGGCCAGTCAGATTCGTGATCACATACAGCAGGCCTTTCATTATCATGCGGCGACGCAGTAATACAGTTGGTGTGGTAGTAATGACGACAGGTTCAGAGTTAGACTTTCAGACCACAGCAGTATGCAGGAAACGGGATTTTGTCTGATCTGATAAGTATCGCCCCCGGGGCACTGACCATTGGCCGGCCGTTACCCTGGGACGTTTTCGACGCCAGCGGCAACGTGCTGCTGCGCCAGGGCTATGTGATTCAAACCAATAACCAGCTCGAGCAGTTGTTTGAGCGGGGCCGGTTCCTGCCCCGGAAAATCGAACGTCCGAAAGAGGAGGTGTTCGAAGATCTGCGCCCGCGCAACCCCTTTGCTGACTATGCCGACCTGCTGACGGCGCTGGAAACCACCCTGAAGGCCATCACCTCGAAAGACCCATCCGCGCAAAAGCGCCTGCTGGGCCTGAGCCGGATGCTGGAGAAAACCTGCCAGGCATCGCCCGATGCCAGCCTGGCGCTGGTTCACCTCTACTCCATCGGCCCCACCATCCACGAGCAGATTCTGTTTTACGGCATTCTGTGTCATTTCACCGCCCGCCAGTTCGGCCTGGATGACAACCGCATCAGCGTGCTGACCGCTGCGGCTCTCACCGCCAACCTGGCACTGGTGCCGGTCGCCGACCAACTCAATGCCTCCAACCGGGTACTCACCGTTGACCAGCGGGCGGTCATCGGCAAGCATCCCGAGCGCAGCATCCAGGCACTGGTATCGGCTGGCATTACCAACAAGCTGCTGCTGAAAATTATCACCCAGCACCACGAACAGGGTGACGGCTCCGGCTACCCCGAGGGCTTGAGTGGCAACGACATTTTGCCGGAGGCCGAAATACTGGCGCTGTCGGAGCGTTACGTGGCCATGATCACCAGGCGCGCCTACCGAAACCGGATGAGCATCAATGAGGCCCGCAAACTGATCGCCACCCTGGCCGATGGCAAATTCCGGCCGGCCATTCCACGATCGTTACTGCAGGTGCTCGGGGATTACCCGCCCGGCATGCTGGTCAGGCTCGACAACAACGAAGTAGGCGTTGTCACCGGCAGGCCAGTCCGGGCCAGAGGGCCCTTTGTGAAAGCCATATTTGGCCCCCGCGGCAATCGCTATAACGGCACCTTCGAACGCGACACCAGCTTGCTGGAGTTCAACATCCGGGGGCCGGAAGAGCCCGAAGAAATGCCGTCCATGGACTTCGGTCTGCTCTGGGGATTTCGCGCCTGAGCGCTCGGGCCTGAGCCTTGTCAGCCGGCCCTCAGGCCAGCCCCAGTGCCCGGGCATGATGGTTCAGATGATCGTCAATGAACGAGGCGATAAAGAAGTAGCTGTGATCATAACCCCGGTGCATGCGCAGAGTGATGTGGTGATGGAACTTCTCACAGACATCGGCCAACACCTCCGGGTTCAACTGACTCTCCAGAAAATCATCTGCCGTGCCCTGGTCCACCAGCAGGGGTAAGCGCTCTTGCGCGGTGGGTATCAGTTGGCTGGCATCCCATTGTTGCCAGGCGCGCTCGTCGTCTCCCAGATATCCGGTGAACGCTTTCTGGCCCCAGGGGCAGGCCATCGGGTTGGCGATCGGAGCAAAGGCCGAAACCGACTGGTAGAAACCGGGATTCTTCAAGGCGCAGATCAGTGCGCCATGGCCGCCCATGGAATGACCACTGATGGACCGTTCTCCGGTCAGTGGTAATTCACTTTCGACCAGCTGGGGCAGTTCTCTGGTTACGTAATCGTACATGCGGTAGTGGGGCGCCCAGGGCTGTTCGGTGGCATTCACGTAAAAGCCCGCACCCGTGCCGAAATCGTAGCTGTCGTCTTCGCCGGGTAAATTAACGCCACGTGGGCTGGTGTCCGGGCACACAATCGCCAAGCCCAGTGTTGCTGCCAGCTTCTGAGCACCGGCTTTTTGCATGAAGTTCTGGTCGGTACAGGTCAGACCTGACAACCAGTACAGCACAGGTACCGGCTTGCCGTGCTGACCCAGTGCGGCGGGTGGCAGGAAGACCGCGAATTCCATGCCGCATTGCAGAGTGGCAGAGGTGTGGCGATACCGGCGATGTTCACCGTCGAAACAGGCGTTGGTGGCTAACAGTTGCATAGGGTTCCTGGCGATTGTGAGTGGACGAATCAGTCCTCAGCGTTGGCAAATCGTTGCTTTTCAATGGTGTTACCGGCTTTCGCCAACTGGGACAGAATAGCAGTACGGGTCACAATCCCCACCAGTTTTCCGTGGTCAACCACCGGGTATACTTTGGGCTTGCCCGCCCCCAGATTCTGCGCCAGATCGATCACCGACATGTCCGGTGTTACCGTTAACGGTTGATGGAACATCACGTCGTCCACGATCGGCTCGCCTTCGCTGTGGTAGTTGCTGACCAACAAGGAGTGAATGCAATCCTGTTCAGAGATGAACCCCAACACATGACGACGCTCGTCCACCACCGGCAAACCGGTCACATGATTATCCAGCAAGGCCTTGACCACTTTGGTCAGTGGCGTGCCACAACGGATCGGTTCGATATGATTCCACATCACTTCAGAGATTTTCAGTGACCGCATGGCCAGCCCTCTCGCCTATGAATAAACAGTGCCGAAAACAGCACATCGGTTAATCTAACCATAGGCAATAACAGACAAAATTGAAAACCGGAACGCCAGAAACGGTTTACATGGCGCAATAGTCGACTAAACTCAACGGGTTAGGCCCTGTCGGGCACAAAAAAAATCGACTCATCCGTGGTACACAGTGGGAGACTCCATGGAAGCCATATCGAATTTTATCAGTCAAATCAATGGACTGGTATGGGGTCCACCCATGCTGGTAATGATCCTTGGTGTCGGCCTGTTTCTGAGTATTGGCCTGAAATTGATGCCGATCATGAAACTGGGCGCCGGATTCCGCCTGATGTGGAGCGGCCGTGCCCGTGGCGGCGACGAAGACGGTGATATTCCTCCGTTCCAGGCGCTGATGACCGCACTGTCGGCCACGGTGGGTACCGGTAACATTGCCGGTGTCGCCACCGCGGTCTTCCTCGGCGGCCCGGGCGCCCTGTTCTGGATGTGGCTGACCGCACTGGTCGGCATGGCAACCAAATACGCCGAAGCGGTGCTGGCGGTAAAGTACCGGGAAGTGGACGAGCGGGGTGCCCACGTCGGCGGCCCCATGTATTACATCCGCAATGGCCTGGGTAAAAAATGGGCCTGGCTGGGCGGGTTATTCGCGGTCTTCGCTTCCATTGCCGCCTTTGGCATCGGTAACACGGTGCAGGCCAACTCCGTGGCCGATGTGCTGGCCTCCAGCTTCGCCATGCCACACTGGCTGACCGGGGTGATTCTGATGGTGCTGGTGGGCCTGGTGCTGATTGGTGGCATAAAACGAATCGGTCAGGTAGCCAGTGCCCTGGTGCCGTTTATGGCGGTGTCCTATGTCCTGGTCGGCCTGATCGTGCTGGCCATCAACGCCAATGAAATCCCGTCGGCGGTCAGCATGGTGTTCAGCTACGCCTTCAGCCCCGCCGCGGCCGAAGGTGGCTTTGCCGGTGCCGCCGTCTGGGCCGCCATCCGCTTTGGTGTGGCCCGCGGTATCTTCTCTAACGAGGCCGGTCTGGGTTCCGCGCCCATCGCTCACGCCGCCGCCCAGACCAAGGATCCGGTCAAACAGGGCATGGTCGCCATGCTCGGCACTTTTATTGATACCATCATCGTGTGTAGCATCACCGGGCTGGTCATCATTACCTCCGGCGCCTGGACCTCGGGCGAGACCGGTGCCGCGCTGACCTCGCTGGCGTTTGAAACCGGCCTGCCCGGCATTGGCAATTATGTGGTCGCCATCGCCCTCGCCATCTTCGCGTTTACCACCATCATTGGCTGGTCATTCTACGGGGAGCGCTGTATCGAGTTTCTGTTTGGCGTCAAGGCGATCGTGCCCTACCGGGTATTGTGGATTCTCGCCATTCCCATCGGTGCCACGGTAAACCTGGGCTTTATCTGGCTGCTGGCCGACACCCTGAACGCGATGATGGCACTGCCAAACCTGATTGCATTACTGTTGCTCAGCCCGGTGGTATTCCGGCTTACCAAGGAGTACTTTGAGAATCAGAAGGCAGTCGGTATCAACTAACTCGGCAACAACTACGTCAAAGGAGAGGGATTATGAGTTTACGTCTAGGAGACACCGCACCGGACTTCGAACAGGATTCCAGTGAGGGCACCATCCGCTTTTACGACTGGCTGGGCAACAGCTGGGGGGTTCTGTTCTCGCACCCGGCCGATTTCACGCCGGTCTGCACTACCGAGCTGGGTCTGACCGCCAGGCTGAAAGACGAATTTGCCAAGCGCGACGTCAAGGCCATTGCCCTGAGTGTTGATCCGGTTGAGTCTCACAAAGACTGGATCAAGGACATCAACGAAACTCAGGCTTGCACCGTCAACTTTCCGATCATCGCGGATCATGACAGCAAAGTCGCCAAGCTTTACGACATGATCCACCCGAACGCCGACAGCACCCTGACCGTGCGTTCGCTGTTTGTCATTGATCCGAACAAGAAGGTGCGCCTGATCATCACCTACCCGGCCTCGACCGGTCGTAACTTCAACGAAGTATTGCGGGTGATCGACTCCCTGCAACTGACCG
>JAWOAO010000153.1:0-6397 GCA_046498485.1 Marinobacter sp.
GGCGTGTCAGCAACAACAGCCCGGATGGCTGGTCCGAGAGTTACCGACCTCTGGGAGGTTACACGGCGGGACAAAAGCCCGGGAGACGGAATCGCCAGGGCCGCTGTGACCCGCGATCATCTTGCCGTGTTGTGTGACCCGAGGAGAGATTCTATGCGACTGATCAACCGCCACCCCGGGCGGGTTTCGGCAACCCTGCTGGGCTTGTTGCCCTTCCTGTTGATCATGCTGATTTACAGCCTGGCCTCCCAGCAGCGCCTGGCCGACAACCCCAACGACAAACTGCTGCCCGGCTTCGAACAGATGACCGCTGCGGTTGATCGCATGGCGTTCCAGCAAGACCGGCGCAGCGGCAATTACCTGATGTGGCAAGACACTGTCGCAAGTCTTCAGCGCCTGGGCCTGGGCATCGGTATCGCCGCGTCCCTGGCGCTGGTGGTGGGTCTGCTCAACGGGGTATTGCCTTTGGTCAGGGCGAATCTTGCGCCGCTGGTGTCGGCACTGTCGATGGTGCCGCCGCTGGCGATATTACCCATCCTGTTTATCGTATTCGGCCTGGGCGAGCTGTCCAAAGTCATGCTGATCGTCATCGGCACCGCGCCTATCATGATGCGGGATGTCGCTCAGCGGGTGCGGGAACTGCCTGGCGAACAGCTGATCAAGATCCAGACCCTGGGCGCCAGTTCCTGGCAGGTAATCACCCGCATGGCCTTGCCCCAGATTCTGCCGCGGCTGATTGACGCGGTGCGGCTCAGCCTGGGCCCGGCCTGGCTGTTCCTGATTGCCGCAGAAGCCATCGCCTCGACCGAAGGCCTGGGCTATCGCATCTTCCTGGTACGGCGCTATCTGGCGATGGACGTGATCCTGCCGTATGTCATCTGGATCACCATCCTTGCCATTGTCATCGACCAATGCCTGCGGCTAACCAATCGCAGGCTGTTCCCGTGGTACAACGCCGGAGGCCACTAATGAGCTTGATAACGGTAACCAATCTCTGGAAAGAGTACAGCGGCCAGGTGATTCTGGAAAACCTGAACCTGTCGGTACAACAGGGTGAATTCTGTACCCTGGTCGGCGCCTCCGGCTGCGGTAAATCCACCTTCCTGAAAATGCTGCTGGGCCAGGAAACCCAGAGCCGTGGCGAGCTGTTGCTGGACGGCGCGCCCTTTCCCGGCGAGCCGGACCGCAACCGGGGCATCGTATTCCAGCGCTATTCGGTGTTCCCGCATCTGACCGTGCGCCAGAACGTGCTGCTGGGACTGGAACTGGAACAGAAGCCCTGGCTGGGCAAGCTGTTCGGCAAGGCCCGCACGGCGGCTTTGGAGCAGGTCGACGCCATGCTGGCCTCGGTAGGCCTGGAGCCATCAGCCCACAAGTGGCCCCATGAGCTGTCTGGCGGCATGCAGCAGCGCCTGGCCATCGCCCAGTCACTGATCATGCGGCCGCGGGTACTGTTGCTGGATGAACCTTTTGGCGCGCTGGACCCGGGCATTCGTAACGACATGCACGACCTGCTGCTGAAGCTCTGGAAGGAGACCGGGACCACCATCTTCATGGTCACCCACGATCTGAAAGAAGCCTTCTATCTGGGTACCCGGCTGCTGGTGTTCGACAAGGTGCGCAACGATCCGCATGAGCCGCAGGCGTTCGGCGCGACCATCACTTACGATCTGCCGATTGGCACCTCCGACCGGCAACTCAAACGCAGCATTGAGGCATCCATCCAGCAGACGGCGCGGCACCAGGCCGCCTGAGTCGCCGGGGCACGAAATCAAGGCCCGGGCATAACTAGGTGCCCGGGAACTGCGTCAGCTCCAACAGACAATCGTCGAGAAACTCGCCGGGGTTTGCCAGGGTGGCCTCATCCGCCACCACGCCAAACTGCACCTGACCGGCGTAGCTGACAATGCTGACGCCCAGGCCGATGTCGCCGGCCTGAGGCACCCAGAACATCTGTTCGGTAATGGCGCAGCCAGCCAGGTAGCGGGTTTCCGGAGTGCCAGGCACATTGGACACCACGGCCGAGGCCTTGCGGAAAAACAGATCGGCCAGCGGCCTGCGCCCGACCTCGGGCAGCAAGGCGGCGCAGGTGGTCAGGCCCCAGGCAATGCCCGGCTGCCAGCTTTTCTTGAGCTTGCGGGTTTCGTGCTTGATACGGAACAGGCGCTCAAGTGCACTGTCGCCATCTACCGGCAGCGGCACAAACACCGTGCCGAAGCAGTTGCCGGGCTCATCCTGAGCTGGCGTCATCCCCTCCGGCATCCGGGACCGGATGTCCACCGGCACCGCCGCATGCATCACCGCATCGTCCAGCTGTTCCGGCGTCATGCCCAGGCGCGGGCGAACGGCGGCCGCCACGCAGGCCAGTAACACATCGTTGATGGTGGTATTGGTGGTGTTCGCGATGGCCCGAAACCGCTCAAGCGGGACCGGGTCCGACCAGCGACAACGGCGCCGGCCCAGCAGCGGGCGATTGAGCTCTGACGGCGTGTCTTCTTCGGTCACCAGAAACTCGCTCAGCTCATGCACCAGACGGGCACCACTCTGCACCGCTCGCCCCGCAAAGCCAGACCCTGACGGTGACATTTCGCCCGGATCCGCTGGGGCGGTCTGCGTGGCCTGCGAGGCCAGAGTGCCAAGCCACTGCTGTGCCGATTCCACCCAGCGCCCCAGGCGCGGCAACTCCGGTGCGCCAAAAACCGCTGGATACTGCCTCGGTGACACCGGGCAAAGCCTGGCAAAAATGCTCAGCAACGACAACCCATCAGCGTAACAATGATGCAGCCGCAGCAGCACAGCCGCTCCGCCCTCGGCATTCGGCGCCAGCCAGAATTTCCAGGCCGGACGATACAACGGCAAGGGTTCATTCAAGCGGGCAGAGGCCCAATCCTGTAATTGCTCCCGATCAAAGCGATCAAGCACAACGTCCAGATGGTGAGCAACCGAAAAGGTCGGGTCTTTTTGCCAGTACCAGGCCGGCGTTTTCCACACTGGCCGACACTGGAAGCGCTCCCAGGCCACCCAGTACACGCTCAGGAATTCTCGCAAGCGGCCGGCCGTCAGCCCATCAACCCGGAGCATGACGCTAATGGTCATGGGATTTTCCGGCCGTTCCAACGCCAACCAGGCCGAATCCGAAGGCAGCATGAGATGCGATTGCTCTGGGTTCAAACCTGAAGTTCCCTGGTCAGTAAACTGGTTAAAAGCGAGTCCCGCATTGTGCCAGAGTCATCAACCCGGCTCCATAAAGACAATCACCCGCACAGAGTTACAAAACATTACCCCTGAGCAACTGTTCAGTCCTATACTGGTTATATGGCTTGATGCAATGGTTATAGACCAGAGCAGTGGGCCCGCGATTGACTCCAGATCACCGAATGCGGGGCGTTGGCGCCGCTACACATCACAACAATCGCGATACAAACGACAGTCCGGCAGCTCAAAACCAGGAAAAACCTGAAAGCAGGGCCGGGGGAGACGAGCTATGAAAGCCAGTCATATACGCAAACTGATCAAACCGATCGAGAGTGCCTACTCGGAGATGTTCTCCGGGCATGTTTACCGGGTCGGCAAAGGTGCAGTCTCGGTGCGCAACCACAGCGCCAGCGCCGAGCAAACCGTGGTTGGCGTACATGGCTTTCTGGAAAATCACTGCTACTTCACCCAGGCCTATGATGCGCCGACCACCGAACTTATTCTACTCACCTGCAGCAACTACCACATACCGGTCAATGGCGTAACACCCGAAACTGCTGAGTGGGAAGTGCCGATCAAACACCTGGAAGGCACCATCGAGTACGATGCCTGCATCCTGAACCAGGCCCTGCAGAATCTGCCCACCACCCGTAATATCCGTATTCACGGTCACTCCCGGGGGGGCGCGGTTATTCTGGAAGCCATGCACCAATGGCCCGAACTGTACGACGATGTCGAAGTGGTGCTCGAGGCTCCGGTACTGCCCCAGGGCAAACTGCACGCACTGGTCACCACCCTGCTGGAGCCGATCAGCCACGGCATGTGGCCCTGGCTGATCCGCCTGATCAACAGCGCGCCCCAGTCGGCCTACGGCCAGACTTTCTTTGGCAAGATGACCCCACGTAAACGACAACTGCTGGGCAAGCTGTTCTTCGCCACCAAAGATCATCTGACCATCGTCCGTAATATTGAGAACATCATGGAGTGGATGGCCCGCACCGACAGCTCCGTTTATCAGCATATCCGCCACGGCACTTTTCTGATTCCGGCTACAGACCACATTCTGGACCGCACCGCCATGCTGGCCAGTGCCCGCACCAGCCCGACCACCATGCGCATTGTCGAAACCGAAGCGCCCAGCCACTTCATTACCCTGGACAGCAAGGAGTGGGTGCCGGGCTTTGAAACACTGCCTGTGGCCGCCCAGGGCTGAGCGAAGCCTGTCATCTTCGGGTGCGTCCGCCGCGCAGCTTCGCTAAACTGAGCGCCTTTTAGTTCAGTCTGATGGAGTCCCGGCATGTATCGTGAGCGCCTGATCGCAACGGAAGTGCATTCAGAAAACGCCCATAGGCTCAAACGCCTGCTGCTGGAATACCACGATTTTCGCCAGCTCAAATCGGCCCACCCGCTGCTGCAAGACACCAGCCGCCTCGCCGACTGGCAGGCCGAACGCCTGAAACGCACCCACCAGGACCTCTATCGCCATCCGGGTTACCACACTGGCCTGGAGTTTTTGCTGTCGGATCTGTACGCCCCTGCCGGTATGACCCACCGGGACGACAACATCGACCGGGTCTTTCCGAAAATGGTGAAATGGCTGCCAGATCATCTGCTGGGGACCTTTGCTGGCCTGGTAGAACTGAATCTGATAACCCAGAGCCTGGATCTGGAGCTGGCGGAATGGTTTGACCAGCAAGGCCTGAGCACACAACAGATCAAGCCGGAAGCCTGGTGTGAAGGCTACCGGACCAGCGGCCAGTTAGCGATCCGTAAACGGCAGCTTGACCTGGTATCCGACACCGGCCAGCAACTGGATCGCTACGTGCGCAACCGCAGCCTGGGCTGGCTGTTAGCGATGGCCCGCGGCCCGGCCGACATGGCAGAACTCGGCGACCTGCACAGCTTTCTGCACCGGGGTTACAGCGCGTTCCGGAAAATGGACAAGGTAGACCTGCTGATCAGTCGTCTGATCAGCCGGGAACAGCGGGTGATGGAAAACATACTGGCAAGCCACCCGGAGCCATTTTCACTGCCGGGCGACCTGTAACCGGCTTCAGACCTTGATGATCTGATCCAGCTGGGAGTGAATTTCCTGCTCGATGCGGGATTTGAACGGGCGCAACATCAATCCCAGCTCCAGGCGAATGTGCAGATCGGTCTCGGCAATATCCAGCTGGCCTTTGACGCCACTGCGTTTGAACTTGAGCAGGTCACCCTCCCACTGGTAATTGACGTCGAACTGTTTGGACAGATCTTTGGCCAGGGTTTCTGCGGCTTCGCGAGCGTGCACTTTGTCCAGAGAATGGGCGCGGTGAATATCAATGACTGACATGGATCGGTTTTCTCGGTGATTTGGAAACGGATTTACAGTGTAAGCCGGCAATAAACTTGTAGCCAACCCCTCAACGGTTAGAATACGGCATTCAGATTCTGACAGGACTATCTCTCATGAGCGAGCAGCAAACGCCAGGTGCGCCCGGCAACGGCCAGGATGACGTAACCCATTTCGGCTTCCGCAACGTGCCGAAAAGCCAGAAGGCCAGCCAGGTCGCTGAGGTATTTCACAGCGTCGCCGGCAAATATGATCTCATGAACGACCTGATGTCCATGGGCGTTCATCGCCTGTGGAAGCGCTTTACCATCGAGCTGAGCGGCGTGCGCCCCGGCCATCAGGTACTGGACATTGCCGGTGGCACCGGCGATCTGACCATGAAGTTTTCCGACCTGGTGGGCCCGTCCGGCAGAGTCGTGCTGGCCGACATCAACGCCTCCATGTTGCAGGTCGGCCGCAGTCGCCTGACCGACCGTGGTTATGCCGGCAACATTGAATACGTGCAGGCCGATGCCGAACACCTGCCGTTTCCGGACAACAGTTTCAACGCGGTCTCCATTGCCTTCGGCCTGCGCAATGTCACCGACAAGGATCAGGCCCTGCGCGACATGACCCGCACCCTCAAGCCCGGCGGCAAGCTGATGGTGCTGGAGTTTTCCAAGCCCACCAACCCGTTGCTGAGCAAGGCCTACGACACCTACTCCTTCAGCGCCCTGCCGCTGATGGGCCAGCTGTTTGCCGGTGACAGTGAAAGCTACAAGTACCTGGCCGAATCCATCCGCATGCACCCGGATCAGGACACCCTGAAGGGCATGATGGAACAGGCAGGCCTGGTCAACTGCAAGTACTACAACATGACCGGCGGCATCG
>JAWOAO010000214.1:0-2956 GCA_046498485.1 Marinobacter sp.
AGTACGGGCCTCGCTGACAAGGCCGGCGACCCCGGATTCTATGAGCACCAGATTCTCCAGTTGCTTCGCGTGCAAACCAAGATAAATGCGAGTGAAACGCGCGGCGCGCAGTTTATCCAGTTCCTCCGTTCGGGTTTGCGGAGAAAGCAGCGCCCGACTGTCCCAGACATAAGCGGCCTTCATCCAGTTTCGATCTGCTGCAATCGGCTGGGCCGATGTGAAGCAGCTCCAGAAAACAGTTATCAAAACCAGATTAATCGCACGACAACGATCAGACATTCAAGAGCTCCCCCTCCCTGGCGTGCCACTCCATTGGCCAAGTGTCGTGTTAGGCCCGCTGGTCTTTATTTAAACGTATCGCCGCCGCTTAAAGCTAACCTTATCCACGAGGTCATCAATTCTGCCGACACGGCGAACGTCTGCCCAGGTTCCTTTGTAGTAAGGGATGATGTTCCGATCAGTCCAAGGCGTCACCAGATCGCCCATCACAGAGTTGAAGTACATTGCCTCCATGAATACATGGCCCTGCTTGATGTCCGGCTCCAGATACGCCATGGCCGTGGTAGCGCCATAATCGTTGAACAACTCGACCAGATCGCCAGACTCTATGCCAAGCTCCCTGGCATCTTCCGGATTGATTTCCGGCGGAGCCATAGGGTAACGGCCCCGGCGGAATTCCACGTGTTGGTCATGGTACGCGGTTTGCCAGATCTGATTAGTGCGGCCATTGTTGATCCAGAACCGGTATTTCTTGCGCTGCTCTTCCACCACATCGGGCAGGCCATTCCAGGGCGAGGCCTGAAAGTGTGCCTTGCCGTCGTCGGTATCGAATTTGTAGTCGGTGTAGAGCATTTCCGTTCCGATCAGCTCGCCATCTTTGTATTCTTTGATTGGCAGTTGCACACCGTTGTTGCCGGCTGCACGCAGCCGTTCGTAGGTGGCCAGATGACCGGTGGGGCCACCCTGACTGTCAATTTTCGGCGCCCCGGGCTGGCCTGCGCGGCGGAAGCCATCGTTGAAGGCGTCTTCTTCCGTTTTCCAGTCAAAGCCTGCAAAGCGCCCAGCCATGTCCGTGTTGCCTTCGGCGTCGTAGAGTGCGCGCAGGGCGTTGGCCATGTCTGCGGCAATCAGGCAGTCCGGCTTCGCTGTTCCGGGAGGGTCCATGAACCGCTCAGACAGTCGCAAACGCCGCTCACCGTTCATGGACGTCAGGTTCATTTCACCGGTATGCGCCGCCGGCAGCACAAGATGAGCGGCCTCGACAAACTTGGTGGCGTAAAGGTCGATCACGGTTACGAACAGGCCGCCGTCTTCCTTCACTGACTTGTGGATCGCCTTTGCCATTTCCTCCGGGCCGGCACCCCGCACCTTGCGCAGGGCCTGTTTGACTATGTCACTGCGGCGCAAGACTTCGTTGCGGTACTGCTCTGCGTTCAGAGTTGTCTGGAAGGCGTTGCATGCCCAGACCGTCAGCATCTGGCCGTTGCCCTGGATGATTTCCTGGTCTACATAAGGAGCCGGACGACCACCCGGATACGGTGGCCGACAGTAGCCTTCCTGATGGCCCCCCATCCGAACCACGCCAGTGCCTCGGCGGCCCACGTTGTGGGTGGCCAGCACCAAATCCACCAATGCGGACTGAATGCGGTAGTTGTCGTTGCCCCAGATAATACCTTTCTCATAACCATGCACAGTACGGGGCAGGTGGCCGGAGGCTTTCGGCTTATACGCCCACTCCGCAGCCTTGATGAGTTTATCCTTGCTGATCCCGGTCACCTGGCTGGTTTCGTCAAGGCTCATACGATTGGCTTTCAGGGCATCGTCAAAGCCAGTGGTGTATTCATTGATAAAGGCTTGATCGTGCCAGCCCTGATCGACCACGTACGTCAGCAAACCGTTGAACAGCGCGGTGTCTGTGCCCGGTTCAATGTCCAGGTACAACAGGTTGTCTTTGTCAATTGCCTGTTCCAGCAGTGCCACGGTGAGTGCCCGTCGAGGGTCCACCAGAATAATTCGGGTTTGCTGGACAGTTTCGCCGTTGTCGTAGGCCGCACGTTTTTTATCCGTCGTCTGGCCTTGAAGACTGGGCAGCCAGTGATTGAGGAAGTAGTTGGTTTGAGTTTCGTAGGCGTTGGCGCCGATGGAAAAAATGCAATCGGCCATCTGGGCGTCTTCGTAGCTGTTGTTCAGCTCACCGATGCCCATATCCCGGGTTGCATGGCACTCCGAGTTGTAGGCAGGGCGGTTATGAATCCGCACCATCTTGCTACCAAGACCGGTGAAAATCAGCTTGCCGGTACCCCAGGTGTTTTCGAAACCACCGCCGGCTCCGCCATGGTCAAACAGGTTGAACATCAGCTGGTCAGAACCTGCGTCATCCAGAATGAGTTTGGTCAGATGGCTGTATAAGGCCATGGCCTGTTCCCAACTGGTGTCCCGCCATTCATCGCCGGCAAACATCCGCGGGTATTTCAGCCGCTGACTGCCCACGGGTGTTTGCGGAGAATGCATAATCGAAGCCATCTGCCCGCCCCGGGTAGACGACAGGCCGCTGTTCACTTTGCAGTCTTTGTCCGGCACGATCATTATCCGGTGGTAGCTGCCATCGTCGTCCTGAATGACGTTGGTCATGGCCTGGGTCATGGTGATTGCAAGTGGCGGCAACTGCGTGCGGAAGTCCAGGCCTAAAGCGTTCTCACCGGGCGCCAATCCACCTTCTTTGTTGGCGGGCCATTTGTAGACATGGTAACCGCAGCCCACAATGCAGAAATGGCAACAGGTCTGGGTTTTTTGGGCATCAGCCGGTGGCAAAGCAATCCGGTCCTTTTTAGCATTTTTAAGGGTGCGCATTCCTTTCCCCAGACCACGGGCTATTTCGGGAATCTTATCGGCCCCAAAAACCATGACGAGGATAAACATAATAAAGGCGATCTCAGCGCCACTTATAAATAATGGG
>JAWOAO010000223.1:0-3670 GCA_046498485.1 Marinobacter sp.
CTTATTCGATGCTTGAAACAACCCAGGGGGGCATTGTAGCAGGAGTAGGGTTGCTGATATTGCTTTACACCATTATCATTGTAATGGTATATGTAGAAGAGTCGTTTAACGATATATGGCAGATCATGGAGGCAATAAACCGCTATTTACTCCAGCTTATTTTGACCAGGCGCACACCCTGTTCATCCAGCCGCAGTAACCAGGCTAGCAGGGTGGTCAGCAGCACCGCCAGAATAGGCGCGGTTTTGGTGCAAATGTCGGCACTGCGCTCGGCCAGGCCCAGTTTTTTCAGCAGCGGCTTGAGAAAACGCCGGGACCACAACAGGAATAACAGTGCGCCCACCCCGACCGCCAGCGTCGGCACGTTGGTGTTGGCCAAGGAAGTCAGAAACGAGCCGCCGATGTCGAGCAGGTTGTGGCCGGAGGACTGAATACCGAACAGATGCTTGAGCTGGCTGGCCGCAATGACCAGACCGGACGCTGTGATAAACCCCGAGATCACCGGATGGCTGAGAAAATTGGCCATGAAACCGAGTTTCAGAATGCCCATGACCGTCAGCATCAGGCCCGACATTACCGCAATCAGAATGGCCCCGGCCAGGTACTCAGCGGACCCCACCTCGGCCAACGGCGCCAGGGCCGCTGCGGTCATCAGGGACACCACCGCCACCGGCCCGACCGACAGCGTACGACTGGTGCCAAACACCGCATAGATCACCAGCGGCAGGATGCTGGCATAAAGCCCCACCTGCGCCGGCAAGCCCGCCAGCAAAGCATAGGCCAGCGATTGCGGAATCAGCATCACGGTAACAATGACCGCCGCGATCAGATCACTGGTGACCTGACCGCGATGGTAATGTGGTGCCCATTGGAGAACAGGCAGATAACGTTTCAGGTTCATGCCCGGCTCAGAACAGGTCGATCGGAACTTTCAGGTACACCTGTCCGTTGTCCTCGGCGGGCGGCATATGGCCGGCCCGCATATTGACCTGTACCGAGGGCAGAATCAGCCGGGGCATATCAAGCGTGGCGTCCCGCTCGGTGCGCATCTTGACGAACTCATCCTCAGAAATGCCTTCATGCACATGCACATTGGCCTCGCGCTGCTCGGCCACCGTGGTCATGTGATGATACTCATCCCGGCCCGGCGCCTTGTAGTCGTGGCACAGGAAAATACGGGTGTCTGCCGGCAACGCCAGCACTTTCTGAATCGAGCGGTACAACACCCGGGCGTCGCCACCGGGAAAATCACAGCGCGCCGTGCCGTAATCCGGCATAAACAGGGTGTCGCCGACAAAGGCCGCATCATCAATCACGTAGGTCAGGCACGCGGGTGTGTGACCCGGCGTATGCAATACCCGGCCTTGCAGACTGCCAATAGTGAAGGTGTCGCCTTCTTCAAACAGCTGGTCGAACTGGCTGCCATCCCGGGCGAACTCGGTGCCGGCGTTAAAGGCTTTGCCAAAAATCTCCTGGACGTCGGTAATGCGGGCACCGATGCCGGTCTTGCCGCCCAGTTTTTCGTGCAGGTAGGGGGCCGCTGACAAGTGATCTGCATGCACATGGGTTTCCAGAATCCATTCCACGGTCAGGTCGTTATCCTGAACGTACTGAACGATCTCGTCGGCCGAACGGACATCGGTGCTGCCGGCGGCGTAATCAAAATCCAGAACCGAATCCAGAATCGCACAGGCCTGGCTGCCCGGGTCACGAACAACGTAACTGAAGGTATTGGTGGGTTCGTCGAAGAACTGCTGAACGATGGGCTGTGTCACGGTAATCACCTCTGATGTCGCCAAAACCTTGGAGTTAATTCTAAGGATATACTAAACAGGAATATCAGGTGAAATGCTGTTTTCTTATATGAGCGATAACCCTGATGCATCGATCAGGCAATTCCGGTGCTGGCACGGCTCAATTATCGATCGTAAATGAAACAATCCGGGAAAGGTGGCTGATCGGCAACCCGGTTTCCCGGTGCCATTGGTTGAACGCCTGCTGTGCCTGGGTCAGGCCTTTCTTACTGGTGGCCGAGGCATCCAGAATGCCGGCACGGGTCAATGCGGTGGTCACATCGTGAGACAGGATAAAGCCATCCCAGCCCACCCGCCGCAGGAAATACTGGGCCGTATTACCGCCCAGACGAGCGCCATTACGTTTCAGGTACATCAGCAGTCCCACCTGGTCGTCGCTTGGCCATTGCGCCAGAAACTGGCCAAAACTGCCGTGATCCCGGGCAACGTCCATGATCATCCGGGCGTTTTCGGGCACCGTGCGGATTTTCTGCCTGTTACGGACAATGCGTTCATCGACCGCCAGCTGTTCCAGAACGTCTGGCGGTACCTGCTGCCAGTAGGCCGGCACAAAACCATGGAAGGCGGTTTCAAAATCCGGCCATTTGTTCTCGATAACGCGCCAGACGAAACCGGCCTTGAACAGGCAGCGGGTCATTTCCGAGAGGTAGCGGTCGTCACCCGTGGCTTGCAGAATGCCCGCTGGCGGCAGCCTGGGCAGCAGCGCCTCTAGCGCTTCCGGGCCACCCTTGCGGCGCGACGCCTGATCATGGAAGTCAGAAAATTCGGGCAAGGTTGCAGTGCTCACAGTAGGCGATCTCCAGAACAATCGGTTGGCGCATCAGGCCCGGGCCGGCACAAACACCGGTGCGCCGTCGACTTCTACGGTAATCAGGCGCTGGCCGTACAAACGCTCCAGGGCAGACGGCACCAACATGGCCGGCGCCGGCCCCCAGCAGGCTTCACCGTCAGGGTACATCAGCAGCAGGTGATCGCACCATCGGGCGGCCAGGTTAAGGTCGTGCAGGCACAGGAACACGGCCCGGCCTGCACCGGCCTGCCGGGTCAGCAACTGCATCGCCGCCACCTGATGGTGCAGGTCCAGGTGATTGGTCGGCTCATCCAATAGCCAGATATCCGGGTTCTGGGTCATCAGGGTGGCGATCGCGACCCGTTGACGCTCGCCCCCGGAAAGCGTGCTCACCAGACGATCCCGCAGGTGAATCACATCCAGCGCCTGCAGCGCCTGCTCCGCCAGCACGATGTCGCCTGCGGATTCCATTTGCCAGGCGGACAACCAGGGGTGGCGGCCGATCAGCGCGGTTTCCAGCACCGTTGCCGGGAAGCCGTCCTGCCGGTCCTGGAATACCAGACCGACCTGTCTGGCGATCTGTTTACGCCCCAGCGACGTCTGCGGTTTATGATCCAGCAGTACCTGGCCACTGCGGGGTGGGCGCAAACCGGCCAGGGTGTGCAGCAACGTGGTTTTACCGACACCGTTGGGGCCCAGCACCCCCCAGATCTGTCCCGGGTGTACGTGCAAGCCCAGCGGCGAGCCGGAAGCCCGCCCGGGAATATCAATAATCAGTTCGTGGCTGGCCAGGGTGGTCATCATCGGCTCCGGTACAACAGATACAGGAAGGTGGGCACACCCAACAAGGCCGTGATCACGCCCACCGGTATCTGCTCCGGCGCAATCACCATCCGTGCCAGGGTGTCGGCCAGTACCAGTAAAATGCCGCCCGCCAAAGCACAGGCCGGCAGAATCAGGCGTTGATCGTTACCCAGCACCAACCGGAGCATATGAGGCACCACCAGCCCGACAAAGCCCACCGCACCGGCCATGGTCACCGCCGTTGCCGTCAGTACGCTGGCGA
>JAWOAO010000339.1:0-4239 GCA_046498485.1 Marinobacter sp.
GCTTCACGGAATCGATACCGACACCGAAGTCAACAGGAAGACCGCTTACGGAACGAATCCCAATGACGAGATCACCGTCCTGAACCTGAGGCATAGCAGCCTCATAGCTGGCGGCCCCGGTAGCAGGGTCGGTCTGGCTATTGTTCCAGGTAACATTTGGCTTAGCGTCAGCACCAACAAGGTAAGTGTTACCAATGGCGGCAGCGCCAGTGTCAGCAACACCACCAGTGCCCGCAACGTCGATAAACAGCTTGATGTCGTCCAGAGCAGTAGTCGCGTTATTGTCAGCATCCAGAGCAGCGCCGCCAATGCTCATGCCGCTGATTGCAAGAAAACCGTCGTCCTGGTATGCGACTTCTTTCACATCAACCTGCGCGGCCAACTCAATGGTCACACCAGACTGGCCGGTGACATTACCCATGGCGCTGTCGTCCATGGCTTTGAGATCCGCATTGGCTGCGAATGGAACGGCGGCAATCGCTGTTGCCAGAGCAAGTTTCTTCAGGCCTTTCATATTGTTCTCCTAGAATTCGCTATTATTGTTTGCAGCAACTTCCCATTGCTGCAGCATCAGTTTTCCAAAGACCTGAACCTCTTACTGAGAGCTGGCGCACAATACCTGTACGCATTGTTACAAAGACTTACACAAACAAACCTGCTGTGATCGAGCGCACACGCTTACAGTCGACTGCTGCCCAAAGCCACCGCTACTCGCTTCCTTCTGTTGTGAAAACCACTGGATTATAAGGTTTAAATGCCCCCTCCCCATACTCGTAGCCGGCGCCTGTCATTTCGTATTGGGTTCCCAGCACCTGTGCAAAGCCTGTGAGGTACTCAAGCTCCACATTGATCTGGTTTTTCCTCGTGTCGCCTTTGGGCAGAAACCGATAAATAACAGCAGAACCAAGTATGCGCCCCTCGTCTGCCTGTGATTTCAGGGCTCGACGTACGGAATTGAGCACCAGGACCGGGTTTACTCCCTCAGTTTTCTCGCCCGGTTTTACGGCCCATACGAACTGCACCTTTCCGCTGGCGAATAAGGCAGCACCAAACGGCGCAAAATCGCCATAAGCTTCAAGCAGCAGCTTGGCTTTCGCCAGTGACTTACTGGCCAGGTAACGGGTATTCTCCTGAATCTCTGCCGCAATCTGATCCGTCGTCACCACCCGTTTTTTTGATTCCTCATAGGCGGCATAGCTCGCGGTGCAAACCGCGAACGTCAGACAGACTGCAACGGCTCCGATGCGTTTCAGGGTTGTTCTCATGGCTTCGTTTCCTTGTCATTATTGTTGGTTTTGACGTTCGTAGACGGCAGTAAGCGTATTTTCCTCCCATTTTTGCATGCTCATAGACCAGGTTCAGTGCGCTGTTTCGCAACTAAAAACCGCTGACAATAGCGTTCGGAAAATTCCGGCGCCACACCGTTTGCCATTCCAAGCCCGGTAGCAACGGCTTAAAATAGGCGCTTCTGATGCGTCACTTCAAATAAAGGACAAGCTGTGGGTTCCTGCCTGAAAGAACTGGATAGAAAGAGTTATTACCGGCTGTTGTCCCATGCAAGTTCCACCGGGGATTTTGCTTACGTCGGCAGTGTCGGTCATGACGGGAACCGGGGCCGACTGAGCGGGTTCAGCGCCCATGCACTCAGCTCTGTTCGCTTTCCAGCCTGCTCCGGGTCAACCGCCGATTCTTTTGATAGCGACCGTATAGCAGCGGAGATGGAATCACTGCTTCAGCAATACCAGCGAGATGAACCCGCTCCGGTCGGTTATCTTCCTGGAGGCTGGATTGGCTTCCTGAGCTACGAGCTGGGATACCTCAGGGAAAAACGCCTGGCCGGCTTGTGCCCTGCAGTTACTTCACCCCTGCTTTCGGCTGGCCTGTACCTCTGGACTGCCAGCCATAACCGGAAAACCGATACCTACTACCTCTGGATCCACTCCGAGTGCTCACCGCAAACCCGGGGAATACTCAGTGAATGGCTCGCAACCGAGCCGCCGGCAAAAGTCTCGGGCTGGAGAATGCCATTACGTTTCATTCCCCGTCAGTCGCCTGAGGGCTTCAAGAACAGCGTCAGCAAGATTCGTGACTATATTGAGGCAGGAGACTGCTACCAGACCAACCTGTCTCAGGAATTTGAGGGGCAGTATGAGGGTAATCCATGGCAGGCATTCCAGGCCTTGGCACAAGCCAATCCAACACCCTATAGCGGTTTTATCCGGGCCGGTGATGCATCAATAATGTCGGTTTCGCCCGAGCGCTTCCTTGAGATCCATGGCCGCACAGTGAACACCAGCCCAATCAAGGGCACCCGACCCAGGGGCAGCACGCCGGAGTCCGATCACGCCTATGCCGCGGAGCTGGAAGCCTCCGAAAAAGACCTTGCCGAAAACCTGATGATCGTGGACCTGCTGCGCAATGACCTCAGCCTGAACGCCAAGATAGGCAGTGTGAAAGTCGATAAGCTCTTTGCCCTTGAGTCGTACCGGAACGTCCATCACCTGGTCAGTCACATCCGGGCTGAGCTGGCCGACGGGGTTTCACCCATGAAAGCCCTGTTCGACGCCTTCCCCGGAGGTTCCATTACTGGCGCGCCGAAGATAAGAGCCATGGAGATCATTCGGGAACTGGAGCCCCACTGGCGGGGGCCTTACTGCGGCTCGGTGTTTTACCGCGGACTGGATGGCACACTGGACAGCAATATCGCGATACGCACCATGTTGTGCGAGGCAGACGGCACCATCCGGTGTTGGGGCGGAGGGGGCATTGTGGCGGATTCGGATCCGGAGGCCGAGTATCAGGAAACGCTGACCAAGGTTCAGCCGTTGATGCGGTTTCTGGAAGAGCTTGTAATCTGATCGGCGCCGCCGTATTCCGGTGGCGCCGATCCGGGTCTTCTAGAGGATCAGAGAAAAGTCAGGCATTGTGCACGGCGCTGGCCTTCAGAAACTCCTGCCTCAGTTCCGCAAAGGTCTGCACCGCCGGAAACTGCGGGAACTCGTCAATCACGTTCTGCGGGGCATGGAACAGAATACCGGCTTCGGCTTGGGCCAGCATGGTGGTGTCGTTGTAGGAATCACCGGCGGCGATCACCCGGTAGTTCAGCAACTGAAAGGCCCGCACCGACTGGCGCTTGGGATCGCGCTGGCGCAGCAGGTAGTTGGTGATCTGGCCATTGTCGGCCACTTCAAGCTTGTGGCACAGCAGCGCCGGGTAACCCAGCTTTTTCATCAATGGCATGGCAAATTCATAGAAGGTGTCTGACAGGATCACCACCTGGAAACGCTCACGCAGCCAGTCCAGAAATTCATGGGCGCCGGGCAACGGATCCAGGGTGCCGATCACTTCCTGGATCTGCGGCAGGCCGTAACCATGCTCATCCAGCAAGCGCAGGCGCTGCCGCATCAGTACGTCGTAGTCAGGAATATCCCGGGTGGTTGCCTTGAGTTCTTCAATGCCGGTTTGTTCTGCAAATGCGATCCAGATTTCCGGGATCAGTACGCCCTCAAGGTCAAGACATGCGAGTTCCACAACGGTCTCCTGAACAAATAAAAAGTGGCCGGGCAGCATCGCCGCCCGAATGGTCTGGGCGCTATGATATGAAAAAGTCGGCCGGAATGCATCGTGATTTCCCGGGGCATATCGATATAGATGCTGATTCCTTCAGGCTATCAAGGGTTTGATGGTAGCCTTGCCCGATCAGAGCAAAACAACCCTGGAGCGATATGTCTGATCTCGAATCCCTGCGCGCGGAGCTGGACGGCCAAAGCCCCCGGGCCATTCTGAAAGCTGCCCTGGCCCGCTACGACAACATCGCCATCTCGTTCAGCGGCGCTGAAGACGTGGTGCTGATTGAAATGGCCCACAAGCTGACCGATAACCTCAAGGTCTTCACTCTGGACACCGGCCGGCTGCACCCGGAAACCTACGAGTTCATTGAGCGGGTGCGCAAACACTACGGCATCGACATTGACGTGCTGTTCCCGGACGCGACCGAGGTGCAGAATCTGGTCAATCGCAAAGGCCTGTTCAGTTTCTTCGACGACGGCCACTCCGAGTGTTGCGGCATCCGCAAGGTGCAGCCGCTGCGACGCAAGCTGGCCACGGTTGACGCCTGGATCACCGGCCAGCGCCGGGATCAGAGCCCTGGCACCCGCAACGACGTACCGGTGGTTCAGGTGGACGACGCCTTCTCCAGCGACGGCAAGTCCCTGGTGAAATTCAATCCGCAGGTAGTCC
>JAWOAO010000053.1:0-5462 GCA_046498485.1 Marinobacter sp.
CGGGCCATGCGTGAGGCCCGGAATACCATCGCCGGGCTTGAAACCCGCATAGCCGAACTGGAAGCAGACCTGACATTCTACCGGAACATCATGGCGCCCTCCGAGGCCAACAAAGGGCTCCAGGTAGACAGTTTTGTGATGGTGCCGGCCCGGGCTGAGCGTACTTATCGTTTCAAGATGGTGCTGACCCAGATCGGGAATAACAACAGTTTCATTGGTGGTCTGGTTGCGGTCAACGTGATCGGAGCCCGGGGCGGTGAGAAAGAAGTGATTGCCCTGCGCGATCTGTCAGATGACATCGAAGATCTGGGTGTCAGGTTTCGGTTCAGGTATTTCCAGGATGTGGAGGGCACGTTGGTGCTTCCCGATGGATTTGAACCTCTAGAAATTCAGGTGGTCGCACAGGCACAGGGCAGCAAGGCCAGCAAGGCAGAGCGAACATTCGATTGGACAAAGTTAACGGAGAGTTGAGACATGCTGGGTAAGAAAAAACAGAAACCGCGCCGTTCGACGGGGCATTTCGATACGTTGATCTCATCCCGCACCACCATCGAGGGCGACGTGCATTTTTCGGGTGGGTTGCATGTGGATGGTAAAATCATAGGCCGCGTAGTGGCTGAAGAGGGCACTGATGCGGTCGTTCGCCTGTCCGAAGTGGGGGAAATAACCGGTGATATCACGGCGCCCCACGTTATTATCAATGGCAAGGTAAACGGTGATGTGCGCGCTTTCAGTCACCTTGAGCTGGCCGAAAAGGCAGCGATCAATGGCAGTGTGTATTACCGGCTGGTCGAAATGGCTATGGGTGCGTCGGTCAACGGCAACCTGGTTCGTCAGGACGACACCAGCGGCCTGCTGAACCATGATAAATCCACCGCCCTGGTGCAAAGCCAGGAACCTGAGGGTGAGGGTAAATCCGAATAGTTGACTGAATTAGTCGGGAATACCATAATGCCTTACAGTGATTTATTTTCCGGAGGCAGATCTTGAGTGTAGTCCAGCAACAAGTGGCCGTGCCGCTGTTCTTCAGTGACAGTGCGGTAGCCAAAGTGCGCGAATTAATCGAGGAGGAAGAAAACTCCGAGCTCAGGCTGCGTGTCTTTGTAACCGGCGGTGGCTGCTCGGGATTCCAATACGGGTTTTCATTTGATGAAACGCAGGAAGAGGATGACACCGTTATTGAGCGTGATGGTGTGAGGCTGCTGGTCGACCCGATGAGTTATCAGTACCTTGTGGGTGCCACGATTGATTATCAGGAAGGGCTTCAAGGCTCACAGTTTGTGGTTCAGAACCCGAACGCCAGCTCTACTTGCGGTTGCGGCAGCTCTTTCTCGATCTGACTCAGGCCGGGTAAATCGCGCCCAGCACCCTCGATCCTTTGGCGCCGGTTACTTCCGGCAGATTGCCGGGCAGGCCTCTCAGTGTTTGCCTGGCCATCCAGGCAAACGCCGTTGGCTCAACCCATTGCGGATCCAGCCCCAGCTCCGCCGTGGTGGTTAATGCCACTGATCCCAGCCCCGCCCGCAGTTCATTCATCAGCAGCGAATTAAACGTACCTCCGCCACAGGCGTAGACCATCATGTCTGCCGATTCCTGGGGCATCTGCCTGAGAATCGTAATGACGGTCAGTTGCAGCAGGGTTTTTTGCACATCCGCAGGCGATAGCTCCGGAAAACGCTGCAGATGGGTGTGAATCCAGTCAAGATTAAATCGTTCCTTGCCCGTGCTTTTCGGCGGCGCTTTGCAGAAATAGGCATCCGAGAGCATGCTCGCCAGCAGTTCCGGGTGCACCACGCCTTCGTTAGCCAGGTGTCCGTTGTCATCAAAGTGGCGTCCGGTCTGGTCAAAACACCAGGCATCAAGAAGTGCGTTGGCCGGGCCAGTATCGAAACCGACAACCGGTTTGCGGCCAGCAGCGGGTAGCCAGGTGATGTTGGCAATGCCGCCCAGGTTAAGGATGCAACGATCCTGCTGGTGAGAGCCAAATAACCACTGATGAAAGGCGGGGACCAGAGGCGCCCCCTGGCCCTGGGCGGCCAGATCCCGGCTGCGAAAGTCGGAAACGGTGGTGATGCCCGTCATTTCAGCAATGCAGGCGGCGTTGCCAATTTGCATCGAAAAGGGCGCTGGCCCAGTGGGTTGGTGCCGAATGGTTTGACCATGACTGCCGATTGCGGCGATCTGTTCCCTGGCCACACCGGTACGCGTGATCAGTTCGGCCGCGGTCTTTCCGAAATGCTGACCGGTCAGGGTATCGAGTTCGCCCAGCTCGTCGGCATTTGCCTGGTTTCGAGTGGCCAGCAAAAGCCTTTGTCTGAGTTGTTCAGGGTAGGGGAGCGAGAAGGTGTTCTTGATGGCCAGGCTTTGGTCGTTGAAAGACACCAGCACGGCATCCACTGCGTCCATGCTGGTGCCTGACATCAGACCAAGCCAGTAGCTCATGATCAGTTATCCGAAGCCATTGCCAGTTGGCGGCCACCCTCACGGATAACATTGAATTGCGCAAGCCGCTGCTCGGTCAGCTGGCGAAATCTTGCCATTTCTGTACCGGGAACTGGTTTGGCATCCGGAAGCTTCACGGTGCGAGAGTTTCTCGCAACGCCATTGACCCGGAATTCATAGTGCAGGTGAGGGCCGGTGACCATCCCGGACGAGCCGACATGGCCGATGGTGTCACCTTGTTTAACCCGGGTGCCGTTCTTGATGCCTTTGCCCAGCCGGCTCATGTGAGCATAAAGGGTCGTGATATTGTCGCCGTGTTGCAGCACAACCGTTCGACCATAGCCACCTTTCCAGCCAGCAAACTGCACTCGGCCAGTGCCCGCAGCTTTGATCGGTGTGCCGGGACGTGCCGCGTAGTCAGTGCCCTCGTGGGGACGAACGACATTGAGAACCGGATGCCGACGCTGTAGGTTGAAGGGTGACGATAACCGGGCGTTAATCGGAACTCTCAGAAAAGCCTTGCGCATGCTGTTGCCTTCCGGAGTGTAGTAATCGCTGTCGCCTTTGGTGTCGGTATACAGGAGCGCGACGTTTTCATTACCACGGTTAATGAAGCGCGCGGAGAGAATGCGGCCGGTATCGAACTTCTCGCCGTCCAGGTACAACTCTTCGTAGACCACCTCAAAGCTGTCGCCTTTTCTGACGTCGTAAACAAAGTCGATGTCCCAGCCGAAGATGCCTGCCAGTTCCATGGTCAGCCGATCGTTCAGGCCAGCTTCTCTGGCCGCCAGGTAAAGCGATCCATCGATGACGCCTCCAGCGAAGGATGGGCGCGGTTCCGGAGTGCGAATCTCGGTGTTGCCAACAAATCCGCCATCGGTCCTGGCAATCTTCAGCGATTCAAGCCTGCTCCGTTGCAGTTCAAGAGCAATCAGCTGGCCATCAGCATCAAGGCCAAAGCGGATGTCTTCGCCCGCGTACAGGCGCTGGAGTTTTGTCGCTTCGCCCGCTCCGTGGATGACCGACAGCATAACCCCGTCATCAAAACCCGCTTTATGGAACAGGGAAGACAGGGTATCGCCAGAGTTGACCCGGAATTCGTGCCAATCAATTTTTGGAGTCGCTGGAGTGGCTTCGGTTTGTGCAAGAACTTCAGTTACCGTTTGCCCGTCCGTTTCAGCGATGGCGGCGTCGGAGTTGGCCGGTTTTGCGGACGCTTTTTTGCGGTCCAGAGGTACGCCAGGCACCAGCACCTGTTCGATATCGATGGTGTGGGACATGTGCATGGCTTCAACATCAGCGCTTGGGCTCATAAGCACGGCAGCACTTATGACAACCGTCGTTGCTGCCGCCAGAGTAATATGCGTTTTCGGGAAAGTTTTAAACACGGAGCTCACCCATATTAATCAGTATTCCAGCAATGTGTACGAGCTAATTAAAGCGCCAAATTAAGTATAGACCAACAGACTACCGTATATGACATTGTCAGGACAGTATCCAACATTACGGTCTGCGGGCCTGGTGGTCGTACAAAACGACCAGCCACTGGTATAATGCTGGCCCTTTTCTGCTCTGAATGAAAACTGAGCATTCATACTTTATCAAGGGCGACGGTTAATCACAGGTTTGTTTTGTAGAAGTCTGTAACTGTTCAGCCCGACACCGAATCAAAACTGGGGAATAAAGGTTCATGGCATCAATTGAGGAAGCGTTGGCCGTCATCAAACGCGGCATTGACGAACTGATCCCTGAAGAGGGTTTGATTGCAAAGCTGAAAGAGGGGCGCCCACTTCGCATCAAGGCGGGTTTCGATCCGACCGCGCCCGACCTTCACCTTGGTCATACGGTACTCATTAATAAGTTGCGTCAGTTCCAGGACCTGGGGCATGAGGTGATCTTTCTTATTGGTGATTTCACCGGAATGATCGGTGATCCGACCGGCAAAAGCGCCACCCGGCCCCCGCTTACCGAAGACCAGGTGCGCAAAAATGCCATCACCTATAAAGAGCAGGTGTTCAAGATTCTGGATCCTGCCAAGACCCGGGTTGTCTTTAACTCTGAGTGGATGGCCAAACTGGGCGCTGCCGACATGGTTCAGCTCGCCGGTCAGTACACCGTTGCCAGAATGCTGGAGCGGGATGACTTCACCAAGCGCTATCGGGCAGAACAGCCGATTGCCATTCACGAGTTCCTCTATCCGCTTATCCAGGGTTACGACTCCGTGGCGCTTGAGGCTGACGTCGAACTGGGCGGCACCGATCAGAAGTTCAACCTGCTGATGGGGCGAATTCTTCAGAAACATTACGGTCAGTCGCCCCAGGCAATTATCACAGTGCCTATTCTTGAGGGGCTGGATGGCGTTCAGAAGATGTCGAAGTCCTTGGGAAATTATGTTGGCGTCAGTGATTCTCCGGGCGAGATGTATACCAAATTATTGTCTGTACCTGACGAACTGCTGTGGCGTTATTTCGAGTTGCTCAGCTTCCGGCCGATGGCTGAGGTTGATGCGTTCCGCGCCGAGGTAGAGGCAGGGGCTAACCCCCAGCTGTATAAAAAGCGGCTGGCAGAAGAGTTGATTACACGATTCCATGACGAGGAGGCCGCAAGGACGGCGCATAAGTCTGCGGGTAATCGTGTTGCGCTTGGCGAGATTCCAGAAAACGTGCCCATGGTGGAGGTGCCTCTGGAAGGGCAGGTGGATATGCCCATGACAGCTGTGTTGCGGCTGGCAGGCCTGGTAAAGAATGGTGCTGCAGCGCGGGACGTACTCGGGCGTGGCGCGGTCTATATAGATGGCAAGCAGTTTGAAGGTGAGCGCAGGTTTGTTAAAGGCGATGATTGTGTCGTGCAGGCCGGCAAGAAGAAGATTGCCAGGGTCGTCATTGTCGACTGAAGCGGCGTATCTCTGGCCAATCTGAAGTTTTTTCAGGTTGGCCGTTGACACCCCGGCTGAGGTCTGTAGAATGCGCATCTCGCTTGAGGGACAGGCCACTTGAACCGGTCAGAACTTAAGCGATAAC
>JAWOAO010000284.1:0-3782 GCA_046498485.1 Marinobacter sp.
CAGGAAATCGTCTATTCCAACCGCAGCAGGTATACCTACACCGATCTGGTAGAGCGCATCCATCGGCTGGCCAATGCCCTGACCGATGCTGGCGTGAAAGCCGGAGATACGGTTGCCGTAATGGACTGGGACACCCCGCGCTACCTGGAGTGTTTCTTTGCGATTCCGATGATTGGCGCCATTCTGCACACCGTCAACGTGCGATTGTCACCCGAACAAATCGTTTACACCATGAACCACGCCGAGGACGACGTGGTGCTGGTGCATGACGACTTCCTGCCGATCATCGAGGGCGTGAAAGACGAGATCAAAACCGTCAAAACCTGGATTCAGCTGACCGACAGCGACACCGCCAAATCGACGAGTGTCGATGCCATCGGTGACTACGAAGCCTTGCTGGCCAAAGCCGACAGTCAATTCGAGTTCCCGGACTTTGACGAAAACAGTGTGGCCACCACTTTTTATACCACCGGCACCACCGGCAACCCCAAAGGCGTGTACTTCAGCCACCGGCAACTGGTGCTGCACACTCTGGCCATGGCCGGGGTCACTGCCGCGTTCGATGAGATGCCATTACTCCGCTCCTCATCGGTTTATATGCCGTTGACGCCGATGTTCCACGTGCATGCCTGGGGTGTGCCCTACGCAGCCACCATGATGGGCGTCAAACAGGTCTACCCCGGTCGCTATGAACCAGAACTGCTGGTTGACCTGATCAAAGAACACAAAGTCACTTTCTCGCACTGCGTACCCACCATCATGCAAATGATGATGGCGACCGAGTCCATCAAGACCGCAGACCTGAGCAACTGGCACGTATTGATCGGCGGTAGTGCACTGACCAAAGGCCTGTGCAACGCGGGGGCAAAGCTCGGCATCAAGATGTATACCGCCTACGGCATGTCTGAAACCTGTCCGTTGCTCAGCGCTTCCCACCTCAAGCCAGAAGACATGGAGCTGCCCCTGGAACAGCAAACCGGCATCCGGGTGAAAACCGGTATCGCAACGCCTATGGTGGAGCTGGAAATTGTCGATCCCGAAGGCAATCCGCTGCCCCATGATGGCGAAGCCAAGGGCGAAGTGGTTGCGCGCGCGCCCTGGCTGACCCAGAGCTACTTCAAAGAGCCGCAAAAAGGCGAAGACCTGTGGCAAGGCGGCTGGCTGCACACCGGCGATGTGGCCTCCATGGAGCCAGACAATACCCTGACCATCAAGGACCGCATCAAGGATGTGATCAAAACCGGTGGTGAGTGGCTGTCGTCTCTGGACCTGGAAAACCTGATCAGTCAGCACCCGGCCGTGGCCGGCGCCGCGGTGGTGGGTATCCCGGATGAAAAATGGGGCGAACGGCCGTATGCGCTGGTCACCCTGAAGCCGGGCGAAGACGTGTCGCTGAAGGATATCCAGCAGCACCTGAGCAAGTTCGTCGAGAGTGGCGACATCAACAAGTGGGCCATCCCCGAGCAAATCGACTTTGTTGAGGACATCCCGAAGACCAGCGTTGGCAAAATCAACAAGAAGCTGATTCGGGATCAGCTCAAGGACTGATCCTTTGCCCATAAAAAAACCGGCGCCTGTGCTCAGTCGCCGGTTTTTTTATGGGCGGGCATTAAAGCCCGCAGAAGGAAAAATCCACCTCAGGCTTTCGCCCGGCAACAATATCGGCCAACGCCGCTGCCGAACCACAGGAATGGGTCCAGCCCAGGGTGCCGTGTCCGGTATTCAGGTACAGGTTGGTGAAGTGGCTTTTACCGATATACGGCACATTGGACGGAGTGGTCGGCCGCAACCCGGTCCAGAACTCGGCCTGGTCCCACTGGCCTGCTTCGGGCATGACCTCCGCCGCTCTGCGAACGATGGCCCGGCAACGGGCATAGTTCAGATCACGGGTATATCCGTTCAGCTCGGCGGTCCCCGCCACGCGTATCCGGTCACCCAACCGTGAGTACACCAGTTTGTATTCGTCGTCGGTCAGGCTGACGTTAAACGCGGCGTCCTGGTTTTTGACCGGCACGGTGATCGAATAGCCCTTGGCCGGGTAGATGTTCAGGAACAGTCCCAGCCGGCGCGCCAGAATGGCGCTGAAGCTGCCCAGACTCAGCACATAACTGTCGGCGCGCAGGGTCTGGTGCCGGCCTTCCTTGAGCACCTGAACACCCAGAATGCGGCCCCCGGCGCGGTCGAAATCCAGCACTTCGGTGCCGTACAGAAAGCTGACACCCGCCTGTTCACAACGGTGCGCCAGCGCTTGCGTGAATTTTCTGGCATCGCCGCTCTCGTCATCGGCAGTAAACGTTGCCCCGGCGATGCGATGACGTATCGGAGCCAGCGCCGGCTCCAGTTGCACCGCCCGTTCAGCGTCGATCACCTGCCGGTCACAGCCCTGGTCTCGCATGATGCGGGCAGGTTCAAGGGCAGCATCAAACTCGGTGGGGTTGGTGTAGAAATGCAGAATGCCCTTCTCAAGATGGTCGTAGTCAAGGGTTACTTCCTGACGTAAGGCCTGCAGCCGGGACCGGCTATAGTTACCCAGATTGACCATCTGCCGGATGTTATAAGCGGCCTTGGCAGAGGTGCATTGCGCCAGAAAAGACAGCGCCCAACGCCACTGGTAAGGATCCAGACGCGGGCGGAACAGCAGCGGTGCATCCGCCTGAAACAGCCACTTCAGGACTTTCAGCGGAGCGGAAGGATTGGCCCAGGGCTCTGCGTGGGAAACTGAAATCTGGCCACCGTTGGCATAACTGGTTTCCAGGCCCGACAGACTTTGACGGTCAACCACCGTTACCTGGTGCCCCTGCGCCTGAAGATACCAGGCCGTAGTAACGCCAACGACTCCGGCTCCCAGAACCACTACATGCATGCCTGACTCCCCTCGAGAATAGTCTTTGATGAAACTTCAGCCGCCCGATCGTTTAACCGTCCAGCCTTGTTGCTGAAGCAGGGGAACCAGAATATCCCTCTGCTCACCCTGAATCTCCACCACGCCGTCTTTTACTGTACCACCTGTGCCGCATTTGGCTTTCAGCACTTTGGCGTAGGCTTTCAGTTCTTTGTCATCCAGAGGAATGCCGGTAATCAGGGTGACGCCTTTACCCTTGCGGCCTTTGGTTTCCCGGCTGACCCGAACCACGCCATCGCCGGACGGCCGCGACCCTTGCCCGCAAGTGCACTCAGCAATCGGGTTGCGGCATTCCGGACACATGCGGCCCTGCTCTGTGGAAAACACCAGCCCGCTTTCTCGCTTGTTGATACCCATCAATGCGTTCCTGTCTGGCAATCAGTCTAGGCCCGGAGGGTATTTGGAAAACATTTCGGCGACAACCTCGTCAATCAGTTTGCGCCGTGTTTCCGGAGACTGGCTCTCGTTCAGATAACGGCGACTGGCGGCACGCCAGATCACTTCGGAATTTCTACGGTCCGCCAGCTCGATCACCAGCTTACCCTCAGTAATCTCTCTGACCGGTGGCGGAGCCGACACGCCCCAACCAAAATTACCACTACCAAAACCGAAGCCAAGCCCGACGCCCACTTGCTCGAGCCGTTCCTCGGGCACAATCTGCCAGCTGATCAGCAGGTCCGCTTCAGCATCCGGCACCTGCTTCATCGCTTTGCGTTTGAGCTCCCGCTCGATCGCCGTGCGTACCCGGGCATCGTCCAGTGAGGTGATCCCGCTGTCTTTCTGCGAAGGCGCATAGGCCCAACTGGTGTAATTGCCAAAGACCGTCGCCGAGTTGTAGTCGGTCACCACGTTACTGGCACAGCCTGCCAGCAGGGCGACC
>JAWOAO010000342.1:0-3155 GCA_046498485.1 Marinobacter sp.
GTCCATGATGTTGATCAGAAAAATACCGTAGTTCAGGTCGTAGAGCGGCAGGCGGGTGGGGCTTGCCAAAATACGCTGTAAATACATCCCGGGCAGATTTTTGCTCCTGCAAAATCTGCACTTCCGCCGTCCATGGCGGTCGTGCTCGGCTCCGCCATCCATGGCTCCGCACGATTTTGGCCGGCCCTATCCGCTCAGCCCCGTGCCGGCCTCAGAGGTTACCCACTTTCCACTAGGTTCTATGACCAGCGAGTTCACGGGCCAGCGCCCTCAAACAGCGAACCTTGAAGACCCCCTGTACTACTTGAGCAACATGGATACCATCGTGTCCTGGGTGGCCATTCATCACGCAGACCTGTTGACCGAACGGGAGCAAAACCGGCTGGCGGTTTTTACCTGTCTTGCCACCGGACCCCGGGCCCTGCTCACCCGTATGGTGATGCGCACCGGTGAGTTGTTCCGGGCCGACAAGCTTCGCTACCCGGAACTACCGGTGCCGGAGGCAGAAGCACTCAGGGTGCTGGTGCAGGGTGGCTGGCTGGCTAACGACCCGAATCTGAGCCTGGGTGACCTGTTCCGGCTGTTTACCCTGGCGGACTTGCGGCCAGTGTTTGGTGCCTGGTTGCAGGAGCAGGGTCACCCGAAAACCCTGGGCAAGGCCCAGATGCGTGAGCTGCTGGCGGAACCGTTCAGCGCGCCACGGCCATTGCGAGGCTGGCTGGCTGGCCTCGATGATGAGCAGGATTTTGAAGTGGTTCAGCTTCAGGATATGGCCCTGTTTGACCGCATCCGCCTGATGTTCTTCGGTAACCTGCGCCAGAGCTGGACCGACTTTGTGCTGGTGGAACTGGGCGTGCAGCAATTCGAGCCGGTGCCGTTGACCCCGGAATCCCGCGCCTTTCATCAGAGGGCCGATGTCGATTGTTACCTGCAGATGCACCAGTGCCGGGAACGGCTGGATGCCGGAGAGCCTGCGGCTGACGTTTGGCCGGATGTGCCGGCGCCTTCCGACAACCATTGGCTCACCAGCCGTCGCGACCGCCTGCTGTTGGAATTGGGCCGGCAGGCCGAACGCCAGGGTGATAAAGAACTGGCTGTACAGGTGCTGGCCAAAAGTAATCACCGGGAAGCCCGGCTCAAGCAACTGCGACTGCTGGAACGGATGAAGCGGTTTGAGGAAGCCTGGGCGATTGCCTGCCACTGGCAAACCAGCGAACTCAGCGATGCCGAAGCCCAGGGCCTGGACCGGATTCTGAAGCGACTGGCGGCCAAGCTTGGCGAACACCGGCCAGCAGAAGTACCGCTGCCGGACATCAAGGAAGTTACCGTTACCCTGCCCAAACCGGATGCCGGCAGCGTAGAGTGGGCGGCCCTGCAGCACCTGGCCACTGAGGAGGCCCCGGTATTCTATGTGGAAAACACCCTGATCAACGCCCTGTTCGGCCTGTTGTGCTGGCCGGTGATCTTCAAAGCCATGCCCGGGGCGTTCTTCCATCCGTTCCACATTGGCCCGGCCGACCTGATGCGGGAAGACTTTGTAGCCCGGCGCCAGCCGGATTTCGACCGCTGTTTTGCCCTGCTTGAAGATGGCCGTTACCGGCAACGGATTCTTGCAACCTTCCGGCAAAAGCAGGGCATCGCCAACCCCTTTGTGGTCTGGCCCGTGCTGTCGGCGGAGGTGCTGGAACTGGCCATGGATTGCATCCCGGTGCAGCATCTGAAGGCCCTGTTCCGGCGATTGCTGAACAACCTGAAGGAACACCGCAGTGGTTTCCCGGATCTGATCCGTTTTTTGCCCGGTGCCGACCAACCGGAACGCCGCTATGAAATGATCGAAGTGAAAGGCCCCGGCGATCGGCTGCAGGATCATCAGATTCGCTGGCTGCACTTCTTTGCCCGGCAAGGCATCCCCGCCAGCGTCTGCTACGTGCGCTGGCAGCAAGTCGAGGCGGTTGAGTGAAAGTCGCCGTCCGTACCCTGTGTGAATTCGCCGCCCGCCATGGCGATCTGGACTTCCGCTACACGCCGGCGCCCAGTAGCGAGGAGGGTATTGCCGGCCACCAGCTGATTCAGGGGCGTCGAGGTTATGGTTACCAAAGCGAGTATTCACTGACCGGCAACTGCCTGGGGCTGGAGCTTTCTGGCCGAGCCGATGGCTATAACCCGCACCAGGGCCGGCTGGAAGAAATCAAAACACATCGGGGCGACCTTGCCCGCATTCGAACCCATCAGCGCGCCCTGCACCGGGCCCAGTTGCGGGCCTATGGCGCGCTGTTATGCCGACAGGAAAATTGCAAAAAAATAGAACTGGTTCTGGTCTATTACGACACCGGCAACGACAAGGAAACCCCGGTGATGGAAACCGCCAGCGCCGACCAGCTCTGGCAGGAACTGGAAACTCTGTGCGGTATCTATAAAGCCTGGGCCGAGCAGGAAGCACACCACCGGGAGCAGCGCGATGGCTTGCTCGCGAAGCTGACCTTTCCGTTCCCGGACTTCCGCCCCCGGCAGCGGCAGCTGGCGGAAACCGTCTACAAGAATTCGATGAAAGCCGGCACCTTGCTGCTGGAAGCCCCCACCGGCCTGGGCAAGACCCTGGGCACCCTGTTCCCGGCGTTGATGGCCATGCCGGCGGCACAGCAGGACCGGCTGTTCTACCTCACCTGTCGCAACACCGCCCGGCAGCTGGCGCTGGATGCGGTGGCTAAATTGCGTTCGGCACAGAATGAGTTCCAGCCCTGGCCGCTGCGCACCCTGGAGCTGGTGTCGAAAGACGATGCCTGCGAGCACCCGGACAAAGCCTGCCACGGCGATTCCTGCCCGCTGGCCCAAGGCTTTTTCGACCGCCTGCCCGACGCCCGGGCCGAGGCGGTGCAGACCAGCGGCATACTCAATCAGGATAAATTGGCGAAGATCGCCGCCGGTCACCACATTTGCCCCTATTTTCTCGCCCAGGAAATGGCCCGCTGGAGCGATCTGGTGATCGGCGATGTTAACCGGCTGTTCGATCAGTCGGCCCTGCTGCACGGCCTGATTCGCCAGAACAACTGGCAGGTCAGCGTGCTGGTGGACGAAGCCCACAACCTGGTGGACCGGGGCCGGGGCATGTATTCGGTGCGGCTCGAGCAACAGCGCTTGTTGAAGTTGAAAAAGAC
>JAWOAO010000349.1:0-3566 GCA_046498485.1 Marinobacter sp.
ACTTCAAATGCGCTCATTTCCGGTTTTTCATCATAGGTACGGATGTCCCGGGGGGAGGGTATCAGCCGCCGGTCCTCGTTTTCAAAGGCTTTTTCCTCGCCTCCGTTGAAAAAATAGGGGGCCCTGAACGCCAATGCCATGGGCATCGTCCACCACCAGCAGCGCGTCATGGGCCTTGCACACGCGGGCCAGCTCCGCCAACGGCGCCACATCGCCGTCCATACTGAACACGCCGTCGGTGACCACCAGCTTGTGCCCGGACGTCTGCGCCAGCATGGACGCCAACGCCGCCACATCGCCATGGGCATAACGCCGGACCCGGGCCCGACTGAGAATGCAGCCATCGATAATCGAGGCATGATTGAGCCGATCCGAAAAAACCGTATCACCCCGCCCCGCCAGCGCGGAAATGACGCCCAGGTTGGCCATGTACCCGGTCGAGAAAAACAACGCCGCACTGCGCCGGGTAAAGGCCGCCAGGCGCTGCTCCAGTTCGTGATGAGACTGATGATGACCACACACCAGATGCGACGCCGCACCGCCCAGCCCGGTTTCCGGCAGCGCATTGGTCAGGGCGTCGATATTGTGTGAATGATTGGCCAGGCCCAGATAATCATTGCTGCAGAACGACAACAGCGGCTTGCCATCGGCGATCAGCTCCGGCTGTTGAGGGCCGGAAACCAGGCGGCGGGCCCGGTAGAGACCGGCCTGTTTCCGTTGTTCAATTTCGCGGGCAAAATCACGCATATCAACCGCACACCCAGTCAGAACAAACCGTCGTTGAAACCCGCACAAGGCTCGAACGTGAGGGTCGGGGAAGGCTTTCCGGGACTATAAAGGGCCAAGGATGGCCCGTCCTAAGCGCACAGGGACGTCTTGAGCGTGTCCCGGAAAGCCTTACCCGTCCCTCACGCGGCACCAATGCCTGAAAGGTCAGGCCGACTCCCGAGTAGCGTCATAAAACATGTGCTTGGTAGCCTCATACTCGACGGCCTCCGCCAGCACCTCTTGCTCCTGCGCCTCGGTCACACACTGCTCGCGCTGCTCAGGCCGAAGCCCCAGCTTGGCGAACAACTGCATATCCGCATCCGCCTCCGGATTTGACGTGGTCAGCAACTTCTCGCCATAGAAAATCGAATTCGCGCCCGCGAAGAAGCACAAGGCCTGCATCTGCTCATTCATCTGCTCCCGGCCTGCGGACAAGCGCACATGCGACGCCGGCATCATGATCCGCGCCACCGCCAGCATCCGGATGAACTCAAACGGCTCCAGATCCTCAACATTCTCCAAGGGCGTGCCATTCACCTTCACCAGCATGTTCACCGGCACACTCTCCGGATGCTGCGGCAGATTCGCCAGCTGCACCAGCAGGCCAACCCGGTCGTCCTCATCTTCACCCATGCCCAGGATGCCGCCACAACACACCTTCATACCCGCCTTGCGCACGTGATCCAGGGTATCCAGCCGGTCCTGATAGGTTCGGGTAGTGATGATGTGGCTGTAGTACTTCTCCGAGGTATCCAGGTTGTGGTTGTAATAATCCAGACCGGCGTCAGCCAACTCCAGCGCTTCTTCCTCTTGCAGCATGCCCAGGGTCATGCAGGTTTCCATGCCCAGCGACTTCACCTGCTTCACCATGTCGAGCACGTACGGCATGTCTTTCTTCGACGGGCTGCGCCAGGCGGCCCCCATACAGAACCGGGACGCACCTTTTTGCTTCGCGGCGAGGGCCTCTGCCACCACCTTCTCGATTTCCAGCAGCTTTTCTTTCTCCAGACCGGTGTTGTAATGGCCGCTCTGGGGGCAATATTTACAGTCTTCCGGGCAGGCGCCGGTCTTGATGGATAACAGGGTGCTGACCTGCACCTCGTTCGGATCGAAATGCTCACGGTGCACCGTTTGGGCCCGGAACAGAAGGTCGTTGAACGGCAGGTTAAAAAGATCCCGGGCTTCCTGAAGTGTCCAGTCGTGGCGCAGCGTTGTGGCGATCATGGCAAAGTCCTGTTAACCTTCGCAAGGTTTTGGGTTTACGGATAAACCGAGATGATAAACGGACTGAACTCTCTGTCAACCTTCATTGAACGAAAGGTTAACAGCGCCAAGGCAGGTGGCCGCTGCGTCAGCTGCCTGTCACCATACGCCAGCCACGGGCTTTGCCAGGGCTGTCGCGACGATTTGCCGATCAATCGCTGGCACTGCCACACCTGCGCCCTGCCCCTGGCCTTTGCCACCGAGAGAATGCGCTGCGGCGAATGCCAGATCTCGCCCCCGCCCTTCTCCAGGTCCCTGATTCCCTAACGCTATCAGTTCCCGGTGGACGGCATGATTGGCCGTTACAAATACCACGGCCACCGCAAATTCGTGCGCCCCCTGCTGACCGATTTCGGCCAGTTTCTGGAACAGCAGTTGCTGCCCGAAGATCGCCCCGATGTTTTAATTCCAGCCCCCATGCACTGGCTGCGGCGATGGCAGCGAGGCTTCAATCAGGCTCAGGACATTGCCGAATTTGTCGGTGGCCAACTGGCTATTCCCGTGGCGGCCAGTGCCGTTCGCCGGAGCCGGCAAGTAAAGGCCCAGCGTGGGCTGAACCGGGCCGGGCGACTGGCCAACCTGGACAAGGTCTTTCAAGTGCGCGGGACCGTGCCGCAGCGGGTGGCCATCGTCGATGATGTGGTCACCACCGGCGCCACCGTCCGGACTCTGGCGCGGGCATTGGCAGAAGCCGGCGCCCGTGACATTCAGGTCTGGGCGCTTGCCCGAACGCCCGGCTAGCGCTCTTGCAGCAGCGATTTCACGTGCTCGGCCAGGGCCAGGCACGACGTCAGCCCTGGTGATTCGATACCAAACAGATGAACCAAACCGGCAATGCCGTGCTGCTCGGGACCGTCGATCCGAAAATCACAAAAGCCACCCTCAGACCCGGCCAGTTTTGGCCGGATACCCGCATAAGCCGGATTCAGCCGTAATGGGTCAAAACCCCGCCACCACTTGCCGATGCCCTCGGCAAAGGCATGAACCCGCTCCGGGTTGACCGCGTAATCCTCTTTGCTTATCCACTCCACATCCGGGCCAAAGCGGGCCTGACCGGCCAGATCCAGCGTGAGGTGTACGCCAAGGCCGCCGGGCTCCGGCAACGGGTAGATCAGACTGGTAAACGGGTGTTTGCCGCGGTAGCTGAAATAGACTCCGCGAGCCAACCACTGCTCGGGTTTGGCCGAATCCGGCAGGCCTTGCCAGTTGCCGGCAAGTGCCGTCGCGCCGAGGCCGGCGGCGTTGATCACCTCCTGCGCCGTCAGGCTAACCGGGGGCTTGCCGCCCAGGGTCAGCCGGTGGTCACGGCCAGCAGACTCGGCCTGCACGACCGGGCTGTTCAGCACCAGCTGACCGCCAGCGTCTTCCAGCTCCCCCAGCAGCGACAACATCAGGCCGTGGCTGTCGATGATGCCGGTTTCCAGGGACCAGAGGCCGGCGTTGGCGTTTATGTCAGGAATGTCGTTCCTGATACTTGCGCCATCGCGATGGTGAAGTTTCACGCCGTTGTTTTCGGCTTTTTGCCGGATGCTTTC
>JAWOAO010000416.1:0-3752 GCA_046498485.1 Marinobacter sp.
GCGTGGTGCATTGGCCAACGCTCTTTTCGGTAGGCCTTTTTCCGGTGATCGTGCTGGTCTACACCTGGCTGGCTCGACGTGAGGAGCAGCAAGTGCTGAACCAGTTCGGAGACGCCTATCTCAACTATAGGCGGCAAGTACCGATGTTTATCCCTCGTTGGGGTAGCTGGCGCCAACTCGCGGCGGCTTCGCGAGCCAGCAATGACGACAACACGGTATGAGCCCCTACTTGACCGGGATACAAGATTTTAAGTCGGGTCTTCTGGATTGAAGATGATAACCAGAAAAGGATGGCCGAATTATGTCCTCAAAAAATAGCACAACCAGTTCCCACCATTAATGTCTACGATTTGGAAGGGAGAAAATACCATGATGAACGAAAGCATGTTTGGTAACACCATGTGGGCCGGGCACTGGCTGTGGATGCTGGTGATCGCGATTGTAGTCGTCATACCGGTCTGGCGAATATGCCAGCGTGCGGGATATCCGGGCTGGTTGGGGTTCTTGATGCTGATTCCGATGGTCAATCTGGCGTTGTTGTATTTTATCGCTTTTGCCAATTGGCCCGCGGATAAAACAGGAGCACCGAATGAGTGAACACCAGCACGACCATCACGGACATCAAAACCACGAAGAACATTCGGCAAAAGACCCTGTCTGCGGGATGTCGGTAGACCTCCATACAGCAACGCATCGTAGCGAACATGCAGGTAAAACCTGGTATTTCTGTTCGCCTGGATGCCAGTCGAAATTCGAAGGCGATCCGGATAAGTACCTGGGTGATAAGAGTGAGCCGGCAGAGCCGGTAGCTCCTGGCACCATGTTCACCTGTCCGATGCATCCGGAGATCCGCCAGCAAGGCCCGGGCGACTGTCCGATCTGTGGGATGGCGCTTGAGCCCGAAGAAGTGAGCCTTAATGACGGGCCCTCCGAAGAACTCACCGACATGACCCGGCGATTCTGGATTGGCCTGGCTCTGGCGCTTCCGGTTTTTTTGCTTGAAATGGGCGGCCACTTTTTCAAGATTGACCAGATTGTGTCGCCGCAAATATCTAACTGGGTTCAGTTGGTTCTGGCCACGCCCGTGGTCGTCTGGTGCGGCGCGCCTTTCTTCGTCCGCGGCTGGAAATCGGTCCTCAGCCGCAATCTGAATATGTTCACGCTGATTGCGATCGGTACCGGTGTCGCGCTGATCTATAGCCTTATAGCAACGCTGGTGCCGCAGGTATTCCCTGGCGCCTTCAGGCAGGCAGATGGCTCGGTTGCCGTGTATTTCGAAGCGGCCGCTGTCATCGTGGTGCTCGTTTTGTTGGGTCAGGTGCTGGAGCTTCGCGCCCGGGAGAAAACCTCTGGCGCTATCAAGGCCCTGTTGGACCTTGCCCCGGCGACGGCAAGAAAGCTGGATGATGACGGCAGCGAGTCGGACGTGTCGCTCGATCAGGTGAAAGTCGGCGACCGTTTGCGGGTTCGCCCGGGCGACAAGGTGCCTCTGGATGGCGAGGTGCTCGAAGGCAGTTCCAACGTCGATGAATCCATGGTTACCGGTGAACCCCTGGCTATCAGCAAGAAGACTGGCGATCCGGTCATTGGCGGCAGTATTAATCAGCAAGGCAGTTTCATCATGCGGGCCGATAAAGTCGGGCGTGACACCATGCTGTCCCAGATTGTGCAGATGGTCGCAAGCGCTCAGCGCAGCCGTGCGCCGATTCAGGGGCTAGCCGACAAAGTCGCCGGCTGGTTTGTTCCGGTAGTTATTGTCATCGCTGTCATTGCGTTTATTGTCTGGTCTATTTTCGGGCCACCACCATCAATGGCGTTCGGGCTTATTGCAGCAGTCAGCGTATTGATTATCGCCTGTCCCTGCGCACTCGGCCTGGCAACCCCCATGTCGATTATGGTCGGCGTTGGACGCGGCGCCCAGGTCGGTGTCTTGATCCGCGATGCTGAAGCGTTGGAGCGTATGGAGAAAGTCGACACGGTGGTGGTGGATAAAACCGGCACCCTGACTGAGGGCAAACCCCAGGTGACGAAGCTGGTGCCGGCAAACGGTTTCAGCGATGCGGATTTGATGCGCTATGCCGGTGGCCTGGAGAAGGGCAGCGAGCATCCTTTGGCGAATGCCATTCTCGATAAAGCCAAAACCATGGAACTGACCTTGCCGGACGCCGAAGATTTCGACTCTCCGAACGGAAAAGGTGTCACAGGCAAGATCGATGGCAAAAAGGTTCTGCTTGGTAATCGATTGCTGATGGAATCAGAAAGCGTCGATACCTCCGCCTTTGAGGAAGAGGCGGACCAGCTGAGAAAAGACGGTGCCACCGTGATCTTTGCGGCCGTGGATGGAAAAATATGCGGTTTGCTGGCGATTGCAGACCCGATCAAGGAGACCACGGAAGCGGCAATAGCCGCTCTGCAGAAGGAGGGGATTCGGGTAGTGATGCTGACCGGAGACAACCGAACCTCCGCCGAAGCCGTGGCCCGCAAACTCCATATTGATGAAGTGGAAGCGGAAGTA
Source organism: Marinobacter sp. (assembly GCA_046498485.1). Classification (GTDB taxonomy): domain Bacteria; phylum Pseudomonadota; class Gammaproteobacteria; order Pseudomonadales; family Oleiphilaceae; genus Marinobacter. The sequence continues at coordinate 2,516 of JAWOAO010000416.1, forward strand.
CTGCCAGAAGACAAGGGCAAGATCATTCAGCGTCTGAAGGATGAGGGTCACATTGTGGTTATGGCCGGCGATGGTGTGAACGATGCGCCAGCCCTGGCCACCGCAGATGTTGGCATTGCCATGGGTACTGGGACTGACGTGGCCATCGAAAGCGCGGGTATTACGCTGTTGCGCGGCGATTTGATGGGCATTGTAGAAGCGCGGAAGTTGTCGCGGGCAACCATGCGCAATATCCGGCAGAACCTGTTTTTCGCGTTCATTTACAACGCCGCGGGTGTGCCAATTGCGGCGGGTGTGTTGTACCCGGTTGCCGGCATCCTGCTGTCGCCCATCATTGCGGCTGCGGCCATGTCGCTGTCTTCGGTAAGCGTCATTACGAATGCCCTACGATTGAGGGTGGTGAAGCTGTCAGACGACTAGGTTGCCGGGTTAGGGGTTTGTTTTTAAGTTGCGCCTGCTCTGCTAATGGCTTAAAATTTCTAAGATTTTAGCTTACATTACTTGGAATATCTTGAAAAATATACGATCCACAGCGTTTAAAACACGCCAAGCACTGGTTTTGGCTCTTTTGCTTAGCTTCAGTGCTATGCAGGTTTTTGCCATGACTATGCCAATAGCCATAGATCTTAATCCGGTTGCAGCCGCGCAACAGGATTGTGCTGGTGAGCACGCGCAAGCAAGTTCAGTGCTAACATCTCAAATGGTAGAGTTACCCGATGTGAGTCACAGTGCTCATGCATGTGGCCAAGATTGCATTGCTGATCATTGCCTGATGAGTTCAGCGGTTACCGTAAGTTCTTTTACGATTGAGCTACCTGGCTCACTAACTGAGGTCGCGTCCGGCGATGTCAGTGCTGATAGTATCGACACACTCCCTCCGTATTATCCTCCAATTTCCCACTAGACGTTCGTAGTCTGGTGGGGGCAGTTTGTCCCTGAAGTTCCTGTGCAGTCATACAGAATGCTGCATCCGCTGGTAATGCCCTATGTTTGCACTACGCAATTTATTTATTGTTTGCATCGCTCTGTTGCTGCTGTCTGTAACAACGAACAGGACGCTTGCCGCTGCCGGTCGTTTAACGCTGGACGAGGCTGTGCAGCAGGCCATCGTTAATGATCCTTGGTTGATCGCGAATCAGCAAAATGAAGCCGCTATCCTGGCAAGGAGTGTGGCTGCTGAGGTGTTGCCAGATCCGAGGTTTAATGTCGGGTTAATGAACTTCCCGACAGACACCTT
>JAWOAO010000467.1:0-3103 GCA_046498485.1 Marinobacter sp.
CGAATCATACGTGTGTGCATCATAGTAAACTCCTGTATTTGCTGAACTCCTGGATTACCCCGCACCTGAAGCCCGGGGTATTTTTACGCGATGTTACAGCGATCACGTTATCCGTTACGCTAGCAGGGTCTGGATGTTTTATCTAATGACGACATGGCAATGGAAAAAGGCCAAAGCTTCCTTATTGATGGCGTGACAATGACTGCTCTTAACCCGCCAGCGCGGCCCGCACCTTCTTGCTCAGATGACCCATGTCGACCCGGCCAAGCACCTGGGGACGTAACTCGTTCATCACCCTGCCCATGTCCTGCATTCCCTGGGCGTCGGTTGAGTTGATGGCTGTTCGGATCAGGGCGTCCAGATCGTCCTCGGTCAGGGCAGCAGGCATGAACTCTTCAATGATCACCATTTCTGCCCGCTCCTTGTCGCCCAGCTCCTGGCGACCGGCATCATCATACTGACTGGCGGCATCGCGGCGCTGTTTGAGCATTTTGTCCAGCACCTTCAGAACGTCCTCGTCGGTCAGCTCACGGCGTTCATCAATCTCGATCTGTTTAACCGCAGCCTGAGCCATACGCAAGGTAACCAGCCGAAGTTTGTCCTTGCTCCGCATTGCGTCTTTCACCGCGTTGCTCAGTTGTTCCTTGAGTGATAGTTCAGCCATACTCCACCTCTGTTAACATTAATTTTAAGTTTTCCCGTTTTAATATCATCAGGCGCTTATGCATGAAACTCAATCCCTTTAACACCCGTATCGGCCTGGCCCTGGGGGGCGGTGCTGCCAAGGGCATTGCTCATATTGGCGTTTTGAAGGCCTTCGAGGAAGAGCACATCCGGATTCACTGCATTTCAGGAACCAGCGTCGGGGCACTGGTCGCCAGCTACCACGCCTTCGGCCGCCCGGCAGAGTCGATCCTGTCCATCTGCTCCACCTTGAATCTGTCCAAGATTATCAACTTTACCCTGAAGCGCGGCGGCCTGTTCAGCACGGATTCCATACGGGAAATGATTCATCGGGACCTGGGGGATTGCCGGATTGAAGATGCCGACATTCCGCTGGCCATTTGCGCAACGGATATCGAAACCGGCGAGCAGCTGATTTTCAGAGAAGGCAGCCTGGCCGACGCTGTCTGTGCGTCCATGGCGGTGCCCGGGCTGTTTGTGCCGGTGGAGATCAATGGCCGGATTCTGGTCGACGGTGGGCTGGTTGAAAACGTCCCGATATCACCGTTGGCGAAAATGGGCGCGGGCATTATCGTGGCGGTTGATCTGAGCCATGTTGGCCGCTACCCGAAACCGGACGATATGCTTGATGTGATCAGCAACGCCATCAATATTGGTATCGACTTCAATACCCGCAAGCAGCTGAAAAAGGCAGACATAGCGGTGCCGCTGGATTTGAGCGGTTACAGCCTCACCAACAACGCCGACCGTGTGGAAGAGCTGTACAGAGAAGGCTACCACCCCATGAAGAAAAAGATTCGCCAGCTGCTCTGGTACAAGCGGATGAATGTCGTTATCAGCCTTATAAAAACAGCCGGGGCATTGCTACCCTTCAAGGTGCCCGAGGTTCTCAAACACCTTAAACGCTCAACCTGAAAACCGGGACAGACTGACTTTTTCACCCACTCCCGGGGCGCCTTCCTCATGATCGATTTCTGGAGCGAAGTCGTTACCCGGCCTCCAGCGCCTCTGCTGGGCCGAAAAACTCATAGTGGATCTGGTTCGCGGGGATACGAAGCGACTTGCTGATGTGCCAAACCGACTGCATGAACGGTTTCGGGCCCAGAAAATAGAGGTCTACGTCGTGATCCTCCGGCAGCAGCCGAGACAAGGTATCCGAGGTAATCAGCCCTTCGCCATGGGCCATATCGCCTGGCAGCGGTTCACTGTAAATATAATGTGGACGGACATTCTCATGTTGCTCCGCCATTTCGTCAACATGAGCACGAAAAGCGTGGACACGGCTGTTCAAAGCGCAATGGATGAAGTGAATTTCCCGATCGCTGATGGCCGTCGCCTCAAGCATGCTGATAGCGGGGGTAATACCCACGCCTGCGGTCAGAAGCACCAGTGGCCGTGAGTGGTGGTTCAGAGTGAACTCACCGGACGGCGGCAGCAGTTCCAGTTCGGTGCCTACATCCACACAGTCGTGGAGATAATTCGAGGCCACGCCGCCGGGCTCGCGTTTAACGCTGATGCGGTAATGGCCGGTGCCGGGCTCGCAGGAAAGCGAATACGAACGCCGCAGGGGCTGGCCGTCAACCTCCAGCAGCACCGTAATGTACTGTCCCGGCTGGAAGTCCATAATCGGGCCGCCATCAACGGGCTGCAAATAAAAAGACGTGACCACTTCGCTTTCAGGCGTTTTCTGCACCACCCGAAACTGGCGCCGGCCACGCCAGCCACCCCGCGGGGCTTCCCGGGCTTGATAGATACTCTCCTCGGCTGCCATCAGTATGGTTGCGAGCTGCTGATAAGCCTCGGCCCAGGCAGAGATCACTTCCTCAGTGGCGGCGTCGCCCAGCACTTCCCTTATTGCCGCCAGCAGGCACTCACCCACGAGCGGATAGTGCTCAGGCCGGATATCCAGAGCCACGTGCTTCTGGATGATCGTCGGCAGCGCATCAGACAGGGCGTCCAACTGATCAATGTGTGAAGCATAAGCCAGCACGCTGTTGGCCAGCGCTCGGGGCTGGGTGCCCTGTACCTGGTGAGCCGGGTTGAAATACGCCTTCACCTCCGGATAGCGTTGAAACAGGATTTGGTAGAACCGTGTCGTTACAGTCTCACCGTGTTGCTGCAACACGGGAACGGTTGCTTTGACGGTGGCGATAGTTTTTGCCGATAGCATATAGGGGGCTCTCCCAAGCTGAATGTTGTCTACTGACGCACGGACTGGGGCCGACAGCACAAGATGCAGACTAACATATTAAATACATCTTTAAGTGACGATCCGCCCATCTGGCAAGGAGCCATTTGCAACCTACTCTGCTAACCTGCCGATTCCTTTGATGCGAACGGAGTTTCGGCATGATTACAGTTCACCACCTCAACAATTCCCGCTCACAACGCGTTCTCTGGATGCTGGAAGAGCTGGGAG
>JAWOAO010000471.1:0-3108 GCA_046498485.1 Marinobacter sp.
TGGGCATCTCCGGCGCATTCCTGCTGGCGCCGGTACTGCTTAACCCCATCCTCCGGATTGGCCGTGCCTATCAGTTGACCTCGCTGGCGGATCTTTTTGCCTACCGCTACCGGAGCCAGTGGGCCGGCACCCTGGTTACCCTGTGCTCCGCCGCCGCGATTCTGGCCCTGCTGAGCATGCAGATTCAGGCCGTTGCGGTATCTGCCAGTTTGCTGGCACCAGACACCTCACCGAAAGCGATCAGTGTGATGTTCAGCCTGATCATCGTGCTGTTCACCATGCTGTTTGGGGCCCGCTATCATCAAAACTCCGGAAATCATCAGGGCCTGGTACTGGCCATTGCTTTTGACTCGCTGGTCAAAGTGGTGGCACTGCTGGTACTGGGCGGCGTGATTCTGTTTGGCGTCTTTGGTGGCACGTCCGGTCTTGAACAGTGGCTGGCGCAAGCGCCTCAGCCCGAAGCCACGATGACCGCGGCCGTCGATGACGGCAGCTGGCGCGCACTGCTGCTGATGTCGTTTGCCGCCGCGCTGGTGCTGCCCCACATGTACCATATGACCTTCAGCGAGAACCCGTCACCCCGGGCACTTGCCAAGGCCAGCTGGGGACTGCCGTTGTATTTGTTGTTGCTGGGCCTGCCCGTGCCGCTGATTGTCTGGGCGGGTCAGGCGCTGGACGTTGGCGTACCGCCGGCCTTCTTCAGTATTGGCGTGGCGCAAGCCCTGAACAGCCCGGCGTTAACCCTGATGATGTATATCGCCGGCCTGTCAGCGGCCAGCGGGCTGATGATTGTGAGTACGCTGTCGCTGGCCGGCATGGTGCTGAACCATGTGGTTCTGCCTTTGAAGACACCGAAAGATCAGGCCGATATCTATCGTTGGCTGCAGTGGGTCAAGCGCCTGCTGATTGCCGTGATCCTGTTCCTGGCCTTGCTGTTCCATGAAACCATCGGCCAGCACCTGGATCTGTCCATTCTGGGCGCCATCTCGTTGTCTGGCACCCTGCAGCTGCTGCCGGGCGCGCTCGGCGTTATTTACTGGCCGGAAGGCAATCGGCGGGGGCTGATCGCGGGCCTGATGACCGGTCTGTTGATCTGGCTGGTTACCCTGGTGCTGCCGTTTTCACACACCACCGACCTTCTGGCCTGGCTGAATCTGCCGGTCACACCCGGCTATGACAACTGGCACCTGTTCACCTTTGCCAGCCTGACTGCCAACATTTCCGTGTTTGCCCTGATCTCCATGCTGAGCCCCGCCTCCGCCGAAGAAACCAATGCCGCTCAGGCCTGCTCCGTGGGTGCGCTGTCCCGTCCCCAGCGCCGAGAACTGCTGGCGGCATCGTCAAACGATTTTATTCAGCAACTGGCCGATCCGCTGGGCATGAGCGTGGCCCGCCGGGAAGTGGATCAGGGCCTTGAACAACTGAAGCTGCCCAATGTCGAATTCCGCCCGTATCAGCTGCGCCGGTTGCGAGACCAGGTGGAAATCAACCTGTCCGGCTTGCTCGGGCCCTCGGTCGCCAGGGATATTGTCAAGCGACACCTGGGTTTTAAACCACTTACCCACGGCGGCACCGGCCAGGACATTCGCTACGTGGAGCGGGCGCTGGGTGATTACCAGAATCAGCTGACCGGTCTTGCCGGTGAACTGGACAACTTGCGCCGGCACTACCGCCAGACCCTGCAGAACCTGCCGATACCCGCCAGCTCGGTGGGTGAAGACGGCGAAATTCTGATGTGGAATCACGCCATGGAAGCGCTCACCGGCATCTCTGCCGATGAAGTGGTCGGGGCCAGACTGCTGGCCTTGCCGGACCGTTGGCACTCGCTGCTGGACGACTTCAACCGAGGCAACGATCTGCACCGGTACAAACACCGGCTGGACCTTGGTGGCAAGCCGCACTGGCTGAATCTGCATAAAGCGACACTGAGCGGTCCCGATCACACCGAAGGCGGCTCCATCATCCTGGTCGAAGATCAGACCGAAACCCGGTTACTGGAAGATGAGCTGATGCACAGCGAACGGCTGGCCTCGGTGGGCCGACTGGCGGCCGGGGTCGCCCACGAAATCGGCAACCCGGTGACCGGCATTTCCTCACTGGCACAGAACCTGAAACTGGAAACCGACGACCCATCCATTCTGGAGACTGCCGAGCAGATACAGCAGCAGACCCGGCGAATTTCCGCCATCCTGCAATCGCTGATGAACTTTGCCCGCACCGGCAATCACGCCCACGCCAATCAGTATGAGCCGGTCAGCATCCACCGCTGCGTGGAAGAATCCATCAACCTGTTGTCGTTGAGTGACAAGGGTATGGGGATCCGTTATCTGAACGAATGCCCGCAAAACCTGCTGGTGCTGGGCGATGAACAGCGCCTGGTTCAGGTCTTCGTTAACCTGCTGACCAACGCTCGCGACGCCTCCCCGGACGGTGGCACCATTCGGGTCAGTGGCAACCGCGACGGCTACTCCGCTATTATCGAAGTTGTTGATCAAGGCTCCGGCATTGCGGCAGATCAGCTGGACCACATTTTTGAGCCGTTCTACACCACCAAGGCACCCAACAAAGGCACTGGCCTTGGCCTGTCCCTGGTGTACAGCATCGTTGAAGAACACTATGGCAACGTGCAAGTGGAAAGCCCGGCCAACAGCGAAACCGGCCGCGGCACCTGCATGAGATTACGCTTGCCCGCCTACGAGCCAGAAACCGAAACCGGCAACAGCACCCCGAACGAAAGGTCGTGAACGCGATATGCCCCGTATTCTGATTGTTGAAGATGAAGACATTATCCGCTCTGCCGTGCGCAAGCTGCTTCAGCACGCCGGTTATGAGGTGGCAGATGCCGTCTCGGTGGAAGAAGCGGACCTGCTTGAACCGGACGGTTTCGATCTGGTCATCACCGACTTACGACTGCCTGGCGCGGCCGGCACCGAGATGATTAATCGTGCGCCGAACACTCCGGTGTTGATTATGACCAGCTACGCCAGCCTGCGCTCGGCGGTCGATTCGATGAAAATGGGTGCCGTCGATTACATCGCCAAACCCTTCGATCACGACGAAATGCTGGCCGCGGTCGAAAACATTCTGGCTCGCAACAGCACCGACGCC
>JAWOAO010000017.1:0-3077 GCA_046498485.1 Marinobacter sp.
GATGGTTTTATCTGCGGTCATATCCACTCCGCCGGGTTTCTGCGCAGTGAAGACGGCCTGTATTGCAACGATGGTGACTGGGTGGAGCATTGCACGGCGCTGGTTGAACAGATGGATGGCCATCTGGAGTTGCTGCACTGGTCGGAATCGCCGGTTACCCTCAGTTGTGAGCCGGAGGTGCCCAGTCCGGAATTGTCTGGCGATGCCCGACCCGTGGTCGACGTTCTGCCCGCGGCATTCCTGGAGCAATTTGGCGGTTCCGCCAGATAATCAAGCGGTGGCTACTGGAGAACAGGCCAGGGGTGAACTACCGTTATACAGACCAGGACACCCGATAAGGAGCCCCCATGATCTCTCGAACTGGCGTTTTCCTTTGCCTCATGGCCATGAGTCTGATGGCCAGTGCTGCAGAAGGTCTGATCTCGTTACCGAGCCCGCACTCGGCGGCGGCAACCATGGATAAACTGGCAGTCATTGTTAACGAAAAGGGGTTTAAGGTCTTTGCCCGTATCGACCACGCCGCCGGCGCGAGTAAGGTCGGCGCATCGCTGAGGCCGACCGAGCTGCTTATTTTTGGCAACGCGAAAGGGGGCACCGCATTTATGCAATGCGCCCAGACGGTTGGCATCGACCTGCCACTGAAAGCGCTGGTCTGGGAAGATGCAGAGGGCCAGGTATGGCTCAGTTACAACGATCCCCAATACCTGGCAGACCGGCATGATGTGGCTGACTGCAAGGTCGTCAAGAATATTGCTGGAGCCCTCGACGGCATCGCGACAACAGTTGTTTCACCCTGAGCTATCATTTTGCGGGGCTTTTGAACAACCATTCAGAATGAAGCTTGTGTGATAAAAGCGCCCCACAGCGCATTTTCAATACGCCGGGCAACCGGATTGCTCATTATCCTGTTCCTTCGCTGTCCAGGTTTGGTAAACCAGCGCTTCAATATCCTTGAGAATATCAGGGGCATCGGCTACTCGCACCAGCCAGCTCAGGGGGATGCCGCGCTCGCCACCCACGCCGTGAATGGCTGCCATGGCCGGCCCGATGATCCAGGCCCTGCCGCAGGAATCACCCCCGCATTCGATATTGGCGCGAACGGCTTCGGTATAGCTGTTGGCATGGCTCAGGATATGAAAGATCACCGGCATGGCTTCGTGCAGATAGCAGGTGCGGCCAAAGAGGTCGCCCGCGCTCGCGGCCTCCAGAGCGGAGCCGGAGCGGGCTTTGTTGAGGTTTTCCGGATCTGGCGCTTCCGGGGTTGCTGCATCCAGGGCCATGGAGATGGGCTCGCCCCGGAAAAGCTGATCCAGCAGTCGCGCTGCGCATTTTGCCCAGGCCACGGCTTGGTCATTGTGATTGGTTACCCGGACAGCGGCTTCTGTGATTTCCATCAGTTTGTCGCTGCCGCAATAGCAGGCTACTAATGGTGGCAACTTGGAGACCGCGGGCAGCTGCATGTCGTCGGCACCGCTTTCGGGCAGCAGGTTTTGGTCAATGGTTTCAGCAAGGTGAACGCCCGCTTCCTGTATCTCCGGTTCCTGGTAGGTAAGGTTGATGGCCCTGCGAACCGGCTGCGCCAGCTGGTCACCACTCAGGCGACGGGTGTAGGGCAAAACCTTCTGTACCAGTATTCGTTTCTGTTTATCGGTCAGTTCGGCCGTCGTCGTCGATTGCGCCTGTTCAATGGCTTTCTGTTCGATGGTGTTCAGGTTGTTCAGGGTCACCCGGGTAGGGTTGTCGATATACCCCCGCCAATGACCACCAGGGCCAAAGAAAGCACGAAAGCGGCGTTGGTAATCGCGAATGTCCAGGGTGCCTTCACTGGCCAGCAGGCTGTCGGTCAGCACGCCAGTGGCTGCGCCGTAGTGGCTGATATCACCAGGCTGTTTGCCTTCGTGCGCAAAGTACCCGAAGCCACCTTTGTAATACTCGGCTTTCGGAATCAGGAACTCCGGTGACTGGCCACCTACTTCCAGAATGCGCGGGCTGTCATACAGCCAGTGCAGCCCAAGGCTGGCCGCGTCTGCCACCCAGCCACCGGCGAGGGCTGCAATTATTGCGGGTTTTCTGTCGCTGGAAAGGTTGCTGGTCATTGGAAATCCTTAAAGGTCCGGTACCGAAGTTGAGATGCAAAAACGCACGTCTGGTGCCAACTGTAGCCCTGAAATGGCAAATACAACAAACGGACGCTCGTTGCTCGGCCATTGCCCCGGCGCGGCACAAGTGTTCGTTATCGAACAGACAGCCCCCCGTCAATGGCACGAAGATCTCTCAAGGGCAGCGCCGAATGGCGCTGCCCTGTCAAATTCGAAAGGAGTGATCATGTCGACAGTCACCACCATTAATCCTGCGACCGAAAAAGCAATCCACAGCTATGACATCATGACCGAAAAGCAGGCGACGGACCGGCTTGAGGCCTGCCATGCGGCGTTCCTGGAATGGCGTGAACTGAGCCACCAGGAGCGGGCCCCCTATCTCAAAAAGATCGGCCAAAAATTGCGTGACAATGCCGATGAGTTGGCCGCCTTGATGACCAGCGAAACCGGCAAGCTTTTAGAAGACGGACATGTAGAGGTCGAACTTTGTGCGGCACTCTTTGATTATGCTGCCGAAAACGGACCCGAGATTCTGGCGGACGAGGAACGTGTGCAGGGTCTCAACGGCAAGCGCGGCGTTGTCAGTTATCAGCCTATTGGCGTCATCTATTCGATCCAGCCCTGGAACTTCCCCATCTACCAGCCGGTGCGTGTGCTGGCGGCAAATCTGATGGCAGGCAACGGCTGTGTTCTCAAGCACGCCAGCATCTGCACGGGGTCTGGCCTGCGATTGCGTGAACTATGCATTGAGGCAGGCCTGCCCGAGGATCTGTTTCAGGTCATCGTGATCGATCACGACACCAGTGATAATCTGATCGCCCACCCTAAAGTCCGTGGTGTCACGCTCACCGGCAGTGATGGTGCCGGGCGACACGTTGGTGCTGTGGCCGCCAAAGCGCTGAAGAAGACGGTGCTCGAACTGGGCTCGAACGACGCCTACCTGGTGCTGGAAGATGCCGACATCGAAACGGCGGTGAA
>JAWOAO010000027.1:0-3430 GCA_046498485.1 Marinobacter sp.
TTTTAAGGCTCGGGGTCTGATTAGTGCCACCATCAATAGAATCTGTATCACCATCCTGAATTATTTGACCAGGAGTCTGTGGGATGCCATCATTAACAGGAGCCAAAGGCGTGGAGCTCTCATCCCCCCCACAAGCCACCAAAAAAACAGCCAGCGACAAGGCCGACGCACGCGCAAGGAATTTCCCTGACATTTTTAGATCTCCAGTTTTCGTTACAACAAAAGCCTTTTCGCCGCGCATTCCCGTGCTCGAGAATCGCAACCTCAGGTGTTGTTTCAGGTTTATTCGATAATTTGCTGAAAATCATAGCACAGCGGGGGGGAATGCGACGCTTGCGGCGCCAGATTTGCGCAAAAGATTGTAACAATTTGCAGCCCGTGCGCTGTGTCGCATTTTCGGTCTGTTGTCAGCTGGTTTCCTGCGGATCGACATCAACCATCCAGCGGGTGCTGCCCGGCAGTTTGGTCTGATCCAGGTGTTGGCAGAGCTGGGTCAATAACCGGTTCAGGTGTTTGCGGTTGTCGGTAACCAGAACCAGTTGTGCCCGGTGCCGGTCGGCTTTGCGGGCGATGACGGCGGGCAGGGGGCCCCAGATTTCAACGCCGGGTGACTTTGCCATGGGCTTGAGCGTGTCCAGCAGTTGCAGGCTGTTTTGCATGGTGTCGGCTTCTGCCCGCAGGATGGCCATGGCCCGGAACGGCGGCAGTTGGCCGCTTTCACGTTCGGCCAGAAGCTGGTCGGCGATGGTGGCGTAATGGCCGTGGCACAGGGCGTTCAGCAGCGGGTGGTCGCTGTGACAGGTCTGGATCAGTACTTTGCCGGGTTTGTCGCCGCGGCCGGCGCGGCCGCTGACCTGCAACAGGATCTGGATCATCTGTTCCGGGGCGCGGAAATCCACGCTGAACAGGCCGCCGTCGGCATTCACCGCGATCACCAGTGTAACGTTGGGAAAGTCGTGGCCCTTGGCCAGCATCTGGGTGCCGACCAGGATGCAGGGTTCGCCGCTGTTCACTTTTTTCAGGATGGCCTGAATGCTGCCTTTGCGCTGGGTGCTGTCACGGTCTACCCGCACCACCGGGACCTCCGGAAACAGGTCGGTCAGGGTGTCTTCGGTGCGCTCGGTGCCCTGGCCCACCGGTTTGAAGTTTTCGCTCTGGCATTTCGGGCAGGTGGGGCTGGCGGCCATCTGGAAATCGCAGTGGTGGCAGCGCATGGCCCGGTCCCGTCGGTGAAAGGTCAGCCGGGTGTCACAGCGCGGGCACTCTTCCAGGTAGCCGCAATCAAAGCACATCACCACCGGGGCAAAGCCTCGCCGGTTGACGAACACCAGGGCCTGCTCGCCTCTGGCCAGGGTTTCTTTGATGGCGTTCAGGGCAGGGCGGGATAAGCCTGCCTCTAAAGGCCGGCTGCGAATATCCAGCAGTTCCAGCTGTGGCAATGTTGCGTTGCCGGCCCTTTGTTCCAGGCGGATCAGGGTGTACTTGCCCTGGCGGGCGTTATGCCAGGATTCCAGTGACGGCGTGGCCGAGCCGAGAATCACCGGGCACTGGTTCAGGTGCGCGCGGTAAACGGCTACGTCGCGCCCGGAATAGCGGAAACCTTCGCCCTGCTTATAGGAGCTGTCGTGCTCCTCGTCGACAATGATGGTGCGAAGGTGGTCAAAGGGCAGCAGCACGGCCGAGCGAGTGCCGATCAGAATCACCGGTTCACCGTTGCGGATTTTTAGCCAGGTGCCGAGGCGCTCGCCATCGTTCAGGGCGGAGTGCCATACCTGTATACGATTGCCAAAGTAACGGCGAAAGCGGGCCAGGGTTTGTGGGGTCAGGTTGATTTCCGGTACCAGCACCAGGGCTTGTTCGTCGGCTTTCAGGTGTGTTTTGAGATAATGCAGGTACAGTTCGGTTTTTCCGCTGCCGGTGATGCCGTACAGGAGGGTGGCGGAGAAAGCGTTGGTGACGGCTGGAAAGTCCGCCGCGGCCTGCTGCTGGGCGTCAGAAAGAGTGGGGGCTGGCAGTCCGGCCTCCGGTGCGGGCGCAGGTGCCGGTTGCGAGCCGGCTTCGGCTATTAACTCTTTGTGCACAAGGTTGCGAATCTGGGCCCGGCTGAAGCCGGCGTGTACCAGCGCGCTGGATGTGATGCCGGGAGTCTCTTTGATGGTGTTGAACAGTGCTACCTGCCGATGGGCGTTGGCGGGCAGGGCGGCTTCAGTGGTCAGTACCTGCCAGCGTTCGTCTGGCTTCTCTTGCGCCGGCCGGCCTTTTCTCAGTGCCGGGGGTAGCGCGGTGAACAGGCACTCTCCGAGCGGGTGCTGGTAGTAGTCACTGGCCCAGGTAAGCAGGCGGAAGGTGTTTTCCGGCAGCGCTGGCCAGGCTTCCAGGATGTTGCGGACGGGTTTGAGGGTGATGCCGGCGGGCGGCTCCACCCCGGTCTCGACCACCAGGCCGGTCAGCGTCTGATGCCCGAAAGGTACCTCTACCCGTTGCCCGGGAATCAGTTCAAGGTGGTCGGGGATCAGATAATCAAACAGCCGTCGTAGCGGACGGTTGAGGGCGATGCGGGCTGTGGCTGGCCGTGTCACGGTATCTGCGTATCCTGAATGCGGGCTGATGAGGCGCCGGGTGGTGTATTACCGGGGGTAGCGAGGGTGCAATGTACTTGCCTGCGGCCGGGTTTGTCAGTAAGATTCCGGGTCTGTTTCTGGCCGCGTTCGATTGTGCACGGTCTTTCCAATTGATTCAAACATGCGGTGCCTGGCGTTAATGCCGTGATTCGGCGAGAGATCAGGTAGCGGCATGACCGATAGAGGTTCGCCATGAAAGAAGGTATTCACCCCAAGTACGAAGAAATTACCGCTACCTGTTCCTGCGGTAACATCATCAAGACCCGTTCCACTATCGGTCACGATCTGCAGCTGGACGTATGCTCCCAGTGTCACCCGTTCTATACTGGCAAGCAGAAGGTTATGGACACCGGTGGTCGTATCGATAAGTTCAACAAGCGTTTTGGTGGTCGTATCGGCGCGAAGAAAGACTGATCCACACCGAAATAAAAAAAGCGCCTGCGGGCGCTTTTTTTATGAGCGCCATTCGGGTCTCGGGGCGGGTATAGGCAAAATGCACTATTGACTGGTCATAAAATATTCTGGTTCGGCTTGTCGTTTGGTAACGGGCGCGCCATAATGTCGCGCTCCGTTGGGCACAAGCGCCCGGCGGCTATTACCTTTAAACGTGACAAACGGAACAGTGGCAATGTCTCAAGATCTGAAAGAAGCAGCCCTTGAATATCACGCCAAACCGCGGCCGGGTAAGTTGAGTGTTGAAATCACCAAGCCTACCCAAACCGCCCGCGACCTATCCCTGGCGTACAGCCCCGGGGTTGCCGAGCCGGTCCGCGAGATCGCGAAGGACCCCGAGAATGCCTACAAGTACA
>JAWOAO010000061.1:0-7096 GCA_046498485.1 Marinobacter sp.
ACCAGTGGGATACCATGTTCTATTCCCTGGGCATGCTCGAGAAAACACGGGAAATCTATAAAAAATACGGCCTGTTCTATGTCGGCCCGATCCAGCACGACGCCAACATCATCCATTCCAAGAAACCGGTCAACAGTCTGGCCGATCTGAAGGGGATGAAGATCCGGGTTCCCGGCGGCATGGTGGCTGAAGTATTCCAGCAGTTCGGTGTTTCTACTGTGAGCCTGCCGGGTTCCGACATCTTTCCGGCCCTGGAGAAGGGCACCATCGACGCGGCGGATTACGTAGGCCCGGCCGTGAACTACGAACTGGGTTTCTCTCAGGTGACCGACTATATCCTGTTCGGGCCTCCTGGCGTGATGTCGATCTACCAGCCGGTGGATCTCATGGACCTTACGATCAATCTGCGGGCCTGGAATTCACTGGATCCGAAGCTGCAGCAGCTGGTTGAGGACGAAGTGCGTAATTACTCCCAGAAGCATTACCTGACCATCCAGGCGCGCAATATCGAAGCCATGGAGAAGTTCAAGGCGGATGGCGACACGGTAACCCGCCTGAGCCAGGAGGATCTTGAGGAGTTCCGGCGCGCTGCGATTCCGATCTGGTACAACTGGGCGAACAAGAGCGACGATGCCCGGGAAATCTTCGATATGCAGCTCAAGTACATGATGAACGACACCGTCGGCTACATCACCGAGGAAGACCTCAAAGCCGCCGGACAGTAACCGGTTATATCCAACAACAATCAAAAATGCGGGGAAGGGCGGGGAGCGCCGTGGTTCAGTGTGCTCTCTCCCTTCCCTGCGCTGTCACTGAGGTGAGGACAGTATGTCTGATCTGAGCAGCTTTGGCTTTGTGTTGCCGCGGTGGTTCTACTGGGGCTGGCTGGCGGTTATGCCATTGATCATGATGGCGTGGGATCGCTGGTCCAGCAGCCGTGGTGTGCAGGCTATCGACAAGAATGCCCTGGCGAACGAGAAGCTTCAGCAAATCGAAGCCGAAATGTCGAAAACGATCGAATCCGACTATGAGAACTGGTTTACCCGGATCATCGACTGGACCAGCGAGAAATCTGGCGTGTTTATCTCGTTCTGGACCGTGAACGCTGTGGTTTTCTACTTTTTCGAAGTGGTGATGCGCTACATCTTCAACACGCCGACCATCTGGGTGCACGAAGCGAGCTTTCTGCTGTTCGGTATGCAATACCTGCTGGCCGGTGCCTTTGCGCTGCTGCACGGTGCCCATGTGCGGGTAGACGTGATCTATAACCTGCTGCCTGTCCGTGGCCGCATTGGTATGGATATCTTCACCTCCATGTTCTTCTTCATGTTCGCCCTGGCGCTGGTGATCACGTCCTGGACCTTCTTCCAGAACTCCTACTCGATGGATGAGCGTACTGTCGAAACCTGGGGTATCCAGTACTGGCCGGTGAAGGCGATGATGCTGCTGGGTGCGGTCCTGCTCACCCTGGCGGGCTTGTCCAAGCTGATCAAAGACATTGCTCTGTTCACCAGGCTTGGTCGGGAGCCAAAGCTATGAGCGCCACCACTGTGAACCCTCCGAATACCGGCAACCTCAAGGGCAAGCTCGGCACCTGGCTGATGATCGTGGCCACGCTGGTTCTGGCCTTCGTGATGTTTGTCGAAATCATCAATATCCTGTTCTACGACCCGTTCAGTGATGAGAGATTCCTGTTCAAGCTGGCGGGCAGCATGTCCGATGTCAAAATCGGTCCGCTGACCTACCTGATGTTTGGCTCCCTGCTGGTGGCTTTGATGATGGGCCTGCCGCTGGCCTTTGTGACCGGGGGCCTGGGCGTTGCGTTCATTTATCTGGTTGGCGACTCGCTGATGTTGAACATCATCCCCAGCCGCATCTTCCCGATGATGACCAATTCGGACCTGGCCGCCATTCCGCTGTTCATCTTCATGGCCGCCATGCTGGAGCGGGCGGGCCTGATCGAGGAAATGTTCAACGTGGTCTACAAATGGATGGGTGGCATTGGCGGTGGCCTGGCGATTGCCACCATCGTTGCATCCACCATTCTTGCCGCCATGGTCGGTGTTATCGGCGCTGCGGTTGTCACCATGGGCATCATTGCCCTGCCGGCGATGCTCAAACGGGGGTACGACCACAAGATTGCCCTGGGTTCGATCATGGCTGGCGGCACCCTCGGCATTCTCATTCCGCCGTCGATTCTGGCCATTCTCTATGCGGTGGTGGCCCAGCAGTCGGTGGGTGAGCTGTACCTGGGCTCTGTGATTCCGGGCATCCTGTTGTCGAGCCTGTATGTGTTCTATATCTGGATCCGGGCGAAGATCAACCCGAAACTGGGGCCACCGATTCCGGAAGAAGAGCGCATTGGTCTCAAGGGCAAGTTGCTGCTGCTGAAAGACCTGATCGCTCCGCTGATTCTGGTATTTCTGGTGCTGGGCCTGTTGTTTGGTGGTATTGCCACGCCGGTTGAAGCCGCCGGTATCGGTTCTTTCGGCGCCATCCTGGTGGCCATGAAGCATAAGGTATTCAGCATCGCGACCCTGCGGGATGCCTCGGTGACCACCGCAAAGGCTTCGGCCATGGTGCTCTGGATCATGTTTGGTGCCTCGGTGTTCGTCGGTTTCTACATCCTTCAGGGTGGGCAGGATTTCATCACCGAGTCCATCCTGGGTACCGGCCTTCCGGCCTACGGCATCCTGCTGCTGTTGATGGTGCTGCTGGTGGTTCTGGGCATGTTCCTGGACTGGGTGGGCATCCTGCTGCTGGCGGTGCCTATTTTCATTCCCATTGTCGAGGCACTGGAGTTCCCGGGCCTGTTCGGTTTGCCGGGTGTCGCCGGAGACGATGTGGTGCTGTGGTTCGGGGTGCTGTACCTGGTGAACATGCAGATGTCGTTCCTGAGCCCGCCCTTCGGCTATGCGCTGTTCTACCTGAGAGGGGTGTGCCCGCCAGAAATCTCCATGGGTACGATCTTCAAGTCGTCTCTGGTGTTCCTGGCCATCCAGGCGTTCGGCGTGTTCCTTTGCATTGTGTTCCCGGCCATTACCACCTGGCTGCCCAATCTCGCTTATGGCTAACCTGAAGGACTAGAACGTTATGTTAACGATTAACCGGATCGACCTTTCTGATGCCCGCCTCCTGATTGAGGGTGCCGCGGCCAAGGCCCGCGACATCGGCGTACCCATGTGCATAGCCGTGGTGGATGAGTCGGGCACGCTGATTGCCTTTGAACGCATGGACGGAGGCAAGGTTACCAGTGTGACCATCGCCCAGGATAAGGCGTTTACCGCAGCGGCCGCCCGTAAGGCGACCCATGAATATAACGCGGTTAATATACCGGGTAATCTCGTCTTCGGTATTCATACCGAGGTCGGCGGGCGCCTGAGCACGGTGGGCGGAGGCTTGCCGGTGATCGTTGATGGCGACGTGGTTGGCGGCATCGGCATCAGCTCCGGTACGCCGCCACAAGACAGGGATTGTGCCCAGGCGGGCATCGATCACTTTACAAGCAAACGCCAGTAACCGGTGTCTACTATGACGACGAAACCCAGTATCGGTAAGGCCACGCTGGCAGAGCAGTTCCGCTCTTTTATCGACCCGGCATTCGTTATCACCGATGACGAAACGCTGAAACCCTACGAATGCGATGGCCTGGCCATGTACCGGGAAATGCCCATGCTGGTGGTGCTCCCGGAAACCGTGGAACAGGTGCAGCGAGTCATGCGCATCTGCCATGAGCATGATGTGCCGGTGGTCGCCCGTGGCGCGGGTACCGGCCTGTGTGCCGGTGCCATGCCCCATAAAGAAGGGGTGGTGTTGTCGCTGGCCAAGTTCAACCGGATCCTGGCTATCGATCCGGTTGGCCGCACGGCAAGGTTGCAGCCCGGCGTTCGTAACCTGGCCATCAGCGAGGAGTCGGCCCAGTACGGGCTCTACTACGGGCCGGACCCGTCATCCCAGATTGCCTGCACCATCGGTGGCAACGTGGCCGAGAATTCCGGCGGTGTGCATTGCCTGAAGTATGGCCTGACCGTGCACAACATCCTCAGTGTTGAAATAATCACCGCCGAAGGCGATCGTATTACCGTTGGCAGTGACGGTCTGGATAGCTGCGGCATGGACCTGCTGGCCTTGCTCACCGGGTCCGAAGGCTTGCTGGGTGTGGTGACCGAAGTGAAGGTGAAACTGTTGCCCAAGCCGGAAGTGGCCCAGGTGATCATGGCCGGCTTCGACAGCATTGAAAAAGCCGGTGATGCGGTGGGTGGGGTGATCTCCCACGGCATTATTCCCGGCGGCCTGGAAATGATGGATGGCCATGCCATTATTGCTGCCGATGATTTCTGTGGCGCCGGCTACCCCCGTGCTGCCAAAGCCCTGTTGTTGTGCGAGGTGGACGGCACCGAAGAAGAAGTCCATGAACACATTGCCGAGGCCGAGGGTGTGTTCCGCAAGCTGGGCGCAACCTCCATTCGCACCTCCCGGAGCGAAGCAGAGCGGGCGCTGCTGTGGAAAGGCCGTAAATCAGCCTTCCCGGCGGTTGGCCGGATCTCACCGGATTACTACTGCATGGATGGCACCATCCCGCGCCGCTACCTGGCCAGGGTGCTGCTGGAAATGGAGCGGATGTCTGAAGAGTTCGGCCTGCGGGTGGCCAACGTGTTCCACGCCGGTGACGGCAACCTGCACCCGCTGATTCTGTTTGATGCCAACGTGCCCGGTGAGTTCGAGAAGGCGGAAGCCTTCGGCAGTCGTATTCTGGCGCTGTGCGTAGAGGTGGGCGGCTGCATCACTGGCGAACATGGCGTGGGTGTCGAGAAGATCCGCCAGATGGCGGTGCAGTTCAATGATCAGGAACTGCAGCAGTTCCACGACGTGAAAGCGGCGTTCGACCCCACCGGTATCCTCAACCCCGGTAAAGGCGTGCCCACCCTGAAATTCTGTCAGGAATACCGCTCCCTTGAGCACAAGCAACACAAGCACGAACAGGCGGATGCTGCCCATGGCTGATCAGATTCAAACGCTCCAGGAGCAGGTGCTCCAGGCCCGCAGTAACGGGCACAAACTCACTATTGTTGGCGGTAACACCAAGGCTTTCATCGGCCGCGCCGCAGATCCTGCGGCGGCAATCCTGAACCTGGCCGACCACACCGGCATTGTCGAATACCACCCGGTGGAACTGGTGCTGACGGCGCGCGCGGGCACCCCCCTGACGGAAATCGAAGCGATACTGGCGGAGCAGGGCCAGTGCCTGCACTTTGAGCCGCCGCACTTTGGCGAAGCTTCCACCCTCGGTGGCACCCTGGCCTGCAACCTGTCGGGCCCGGCCCGGCCCTGGGCAGGTTCGGTGCGGGATCAGGTACTGGGTGTGCGCCTGCTGAATGGCAAGGGTGAACATCTGCGCTTTGGTGGTCAGGTGATGAAGAATGTGGCCGGTTACGATGTCTCGCGGCTACAGGCCGGCGCCCTGGGTACCCTGGGTGTGATCACCGAAATCAGCCTGAAAGTCATGCCCAAACCAGCCGCGAGCGCGACCCTGGTCCGCGAGATGGCGATGGACGAGGTGGTGGACTACATGAACCGCCGCGCCGGCGAGCCCAAACCCATCACCGGGGCCTGCTGGGTGGATGGCAAGGTCTACCTGCGGCTGGCGGGTGCCCGTTCCGCGGTAGAGGCGACGGCGGAGAAGTGGGGTGGCGATGTCATGGATAATGGCGACCCGTTCTGGCAGCAGGTTCAGGACCTGCAGCATGGCTTCTTCGAGGATCATGATACGCCCCTCTGGCGTTTTTCCGTGGACTCCACGGCCAGCACGCCGGCACTGGATGGCCCCTGGATGATCGACTGGGTGGGTTCGCAGCGCTGGTACCGTGGCCAAGCCAGTCTCAGCGATATGGAACCACTGGCCCGGGCTGCTGGCGGCCAGGTCAGCCTGTTCCGTGGCGGGGACCGCACCGGCGAAGTGATGCACGGCCAACCCGAGGCGCTGAAAGTCATTCAGCGCCGCGTAAAACATTCGTTCGACCCTGACGGCATGTTCAATCCGGGCCGTCTCTACAGCTGGTTGTAATTATGCAAACGAATCTGGTTCAACATTTTGCCAAGACTCCGGATGGCCAGGAGGCCGAGGAAATCCTCCGGGCCTGCGTGCACTGTGGTTTTTGTAACGCCACCTGCCCGACCTATCAGGAACTGAATGACGAACGTGACGGTCCCCGGGGCCGCATCTACCTGATGAAGATGTTCCTGGAAGGTGGTGAAGCCACCGAAAAAACCCGGCAACATCTGGATCGGTGCCTGACCTGCCGCAGCTGTGAGACGACCTGCCCCTCCGGCGTGAAGTATGGCCGGCTGGTGGACATCAGCCGGGGGCTGCTCGAACAGGAGTTGCCCAGAACCCTCAAACAACGATCGATGCGTTGGGCGCTGACCCGCATCCTGCCAGACCGACGCTTGTTCGGTCTGTTGCTTCGGGTGGGGCAGGCCTTGCGGCCGATGCTGCCGGCAAAGCTGCGCATCAAGGTGCCGGCCCGCCGTGAGGCCAGCCCTTGGCCGGCCTCCAGCCATCACCGGATTGTGCTGGGCCTGGCTGGCTGCGCGCAGCCGTCGGCGGCACCCAACACCAACGCCGCCACGGCTCGGGTGCTGGACAAGCTGGGTATCACCTTGGTGGAAGCGCCCAAGGCCGGTTGCTGTGGCGCAGTGAATTATCACTTGTCGGAACATCAGCGCGGCCTGGAAGAGATGCGCCGGAACATCGACGCCTGGTGGCCCGCCATCGCGCCGCACCCGGAGGCTGTCATCACAACCGCCTCGGCGCCGGCTTCGATGGCGGGCCACCAGGCGTCGATGTTCCGCCGCATCTCTTCCAGGCCGCGCTGATGTTCCGACAAGTGATAATTCACTGCGCCACAGCAACCGGCCTTGGGCGCTTCCACCAAGGTGATACCCAGCTTGTCCAGCACCCGAGCCGTGGCGGCGTTGGTGTTGGACAAGCTGGGTATCACCTTGGTGGAAGCGCCCAAGGCCGGTTGCTGTGGCGCAGTGAATTATCACTTGTCGGAACATCAGCGCGGCCTAGAAGAGATGCGGCGGAACATCG
>JAWOAO010000139.1:0-5535 GCA_046498485.1 Marinobacter sp.
GCGCAGGCCTTCTACCTCACCTTCGCCAAACAGGTCGCCCCCTGCCACAATTTCATCCAGCAGCTGCTCGAACGGAACAGACTCCCACTGGTTACTGCCCCGCGGCCCCACCCGTTTCAGACAGCTAAGCACCCGCTGATCACTGGTCAGCTGCGCCATGGCGGCATTACCGCGAGCGCAAGCGGTGGACCGGTTGAGCTGGCCCTGATCCTTGAAGTTACTCATCTGGCTGAAGGCATCCATCACCGGCGTGGCTTCATCCAGATGCTCATCGGCCGACAGCGGATGATAGGGGTTGCCCGACACCCGCAGTACTTTGTCCTGCGCTTTATCGATACGAACCCGCACACCGCACTTGGTGGTGCAGCCGTAACACACGGTAAAGGCCATGCGCTGATCCGGATTGAGCGTTACCTCACCGGTTGCCGGATCCACTGAATACTCCGGCGCCAGACTGTTGCCATGCAGGCGATCATTGGTCTGCACGCCAGAGGTACCCTTCACCAGACCCTTGGCCATTTTGTCGAGCGGGTCGTAGTAGCCCGCGGCGAACGTTGCCACACCGCCAGCAGCAGCTGCACCCTTGAGAAAATTGCGACGATTCTTGTCCATAATATTGCTCCGAACCTTGTCTCAGTTGCTGCCAGCCTGAGGCCCTTTCTTCCAGGGCACCAGAATGTCGATAATCAGTAACGCAGCCAGCCATAACCCGAAAGTGCCGACAATACCCAGCAGACCACTGGAACCTGCATCTACCGCGTAGTGGTAGTAACCCGCGGTATTCTTGGCCACCGTCTGCACTTCCATCAGCACCATCCAGCGGAAGGTCCAGCCGATGTGCACCGCCAGCAGCCCGGCAATCCAGGCTTTACCCAGCCAACCGGGCCGGCGCAGCAGCATGACGGTCGCCAGTGCCAGCACAATGCCCACTGCCAGGCCGTAGATTGCCACCATCCGCCATTCCGGATTGCCCTGCAGCGATTCAAAGGCCGCCTCAACCGACGGACTGAACCCGGTAATGCCTTCAGACACCCACAATGCCGCCACAACAGCCGCCAGGGCCATGCTCACAAAAATCACCTTCAGGCTCTGCGCGTTGATCTCTTCATCGTTACCGGTCATCAGCCGGTTAATCAGAATCACCAGCCCGGCAGCAGCCACCAGGCCCGTGAGCACAAACATCACCGGTAACCAGTTGGTGTGCCACAGCGGCCGGGACTTGAGAATGGCCACTTCCGCCCCGGTGTACACCATAATGCCCACCGCAAACACCAGCGCACCGGACCCGGCTGCCACCAGCATCCAGCGCGGCGCCTGCCAGCGGCCCAGGCTGATCCAGCCAGAAATCCGGGCCATCCAGCCCTGCCCCTGCGCTTGTTCCTGCATGGCCGGGCGCCACGCCAGCCAGGCGTAGGCCAGCACCAGCATCAGATACAGCGGCAACATCAAACTGCCGATAGACATCCAGGACGACGGCGTCAGGTTGGCGTAGAAGTGCCAGAACCGCAGCGGCTGGTGCAGATCCGCCAGCAGCGCCACCGGCCCCACCAGCGTGCAGGTGACCGAAACCAGCAACGCCACCTTGGCCAGCGGCAGATAATTCCTGTTGCCAAAGATCAGACCCGGCACCGTCAGCAGCAGCGCCGAATAGGACACCGCAATCATGAAAAAGTACTGCACCGCCCACGGGTACCAGGCAATGCCGTAGCGAGGAGTAAGAATCTCAATGGCCATCGAATTCATAACCGATCTCCTCACCTTCCTGAGTACGTACATCCCAGATCGCCGGTTTGGCCTGGGGCCGGGACACAAAACGCTCTTCCATGCCCAGATAGAACACGTGGGGCGCAGTGCCCATTTCGGGCTTGAGCACCATCAAATCGTCGTAGTGCTCTTTCATCATGCGGCTGATCTGGCTGTCGGGATCGTTCAGATCACCGATAACCCGTGCGCCACCCACACAGGACTCGACACAGGCCGGCAACAGGCCCACATCCAGGCGATGAGCGCAGAATGTGCACTTGTCGGCGGTCTGGGTGTATTCGTTAATGAAACGGGCGTCGTAAGGGCAGGCTTGCACACAATAGGCACAGCCCACACAGATATCGTTATCCACCACCACAATGCCGTCCTGGCGCTGGAACGTGGCCTGCACCGGGCACACCGGCACACAAGGCGGGTTGTCACAGTGGTTGCACAGACGCGGCAGCATGAAGGTGGCGATGTCGCCGGTTTCTTCGTGCTCTACCTCGTACTGGGAAACAATGGTGCGAAAACTCCCCAGCGGCGCTTCGTTCTCGATGTGGCAAGACACGGTGCAGGCCTGGCAACCAATACAGGCACGCAGGTCTATCAGCATGGCGTAGCGTTTACTGGGGTCGCCTTCACGGCGGGGAGGCTGATCGTTAATGCCTGCAGAGGCAATGCTGCTTAGCGGAATCAACGCCGCTCCTGCAGTCAACTTGGCTATCTGCCCGAGCAATGCCCGGCGGATCTTGTCCATGGTTTCACCCGTCTGATGAGTCGGTTGCTATCTTTGGTGGACGGTAACAAACCAAATCTGTGCAGAGTTGATATCAATCAACTAATTGAATGGATAAGTCCACGGTTACGAGTAACTACTTAGGGGGGACAGACTCCGGCGGGTTTTGGTATCCAGCATGGGCAACCTCGGGCTGTGGACCTGTCGAAGGTCAGGGGCTGGTATTAGATGACGGATTGCTGGGTGTTTTTGTTGTAGGGGCGTAACTCATGCTACCGCCAGCTTTGCCGCCTGTTGCCACATAAAGTTTGGCATAGGCGTGCGGAGCTTCCATGTAACACTCATGGGCTGTGAACCGGTGTGAGATACGTAATCCACCTCGCCGTAATTCACAAAACCCATGGTGCGACCGAACTCATCCTTGGCTTGCTCCCTAACAAACAGGAACAGCCGCTTATTAGCAAAACTATGCTGAATGTAGTCCCTGCCTCGCCCGCGATCCGGCCGGGCGCTATTTTGCGACTGCCAATGAAACAACTGCTCGTTGATGGCGTAGTCGTGATACATGGTGGTCGGGGAAAATTGCTTTTCGTTTTTGTCCAACGTGACAAACAAGAGCTCAACATTCGGATCTTGGATGACAAAAACACCCTCTCTTGAAGGCGGCTGGTAGTCGAAAGTTATGGCACCAAACCCAACCAGAATTTGCTCACGGGAATAGCGTGCATGCAGTCGCAGGGGAACCCGCTGCAACTCTGGCATGGCTGGCTGCTCATGCTTGGTTTTCTCCAATTTCCAATCAAGCACGTCCACCAGTTCCGGCTCCAACCCCAACGTGCTGAGTTCGGCCAGGCTCTTGGCAAGTGATTCAAATTCCAGCTCCGGCCCAGCTTTTTGCCAAAAATCGTAATGGCACATCAGCGCTTGCCGATGATCATCCTGACCCCACCTAAAGCCTGCTTGGCACAGCTTCTTGAGGAACAGCAAGTACTGGTGATCGTCGCAGATCAAAATCCGGTTGTAGATGGCCTTCTTTGCCAGTTTAAAGGGCGAGTCATCGGCTACGTCCTCATCTTTGGCTTTGCTAACCAGCTCTGCCCAACTGCCCCGCCTGTACAGTTCGTTCAGGTCGATGTGAGGATGATGCGTTATGAAGTTTTTCAGCGTAAGTGGTTGAGTGGAATGCTGCGGAAACTGGCGAACAAGAGACACGAGCCGCCTCATGGTCAGCGTGGCTTGCCGTATGTTGCTCAGCACCATTTCCTGGGTTTTCTTCGTGAGCTCAATTCGGCAACCCAGCGGCGCATGGGGAAAGCCCTGCTTTATCTCTTCCGTGATCGAGCGTTCTGACTTCCCCACTAGTGCCCGGAATTTATTGGCAAAATCATATTCAGGCCGGGAGTTACCCACAAAATCCAATACGGTGCAGCATTCTTTGTCGTGCGCCAAACGCAGTCCGCGACCGAGTTGCTGTAGGAAGATGGTCAGACTTTCCGTTGGGCGCAGAAACAACAAGGTATCTACTTCCGGAATGTCGACGCCTTCGTTGAAGATGTCGACCACACACAGCACGTTAATCTGCCCTGAACGAATGGCTTGCTGCTTTTGTTGGCGCTCGTGGCTGTTATCGCTGGTGAGCACATCCGCCTTGATGCCGTGCAGCAGGAGTTGCTGCACCATAAAGTTTGCGTGGTCCCGGCTTACACAGAAAGCGAGGGCTTTCATGCTTGCTATGTCGGTAACGATTTCCCGCAAACTGCGCAGAATCTTTTCCACGCGGTTCTGGTTGTGCGTGTACAGGTTGGTTAGCTGAACAACATCGTAGCGGCCGCGATTCCATGGGATGGTGCGCAGATCAGTATCGTCATCTATCCCGAAGTATTGGAAGGGGCAGAGGTGGCGGCGGTTGATGGCTTCCGGCAACCGGAGTTCGGCGGCAATCACGCCACCAAAATCGCTGAGAATATCGCCACCGTCGTGCCGCTCTGGTGTCGCGGTCAGCCCCAGCAGTATCTCAGGTGAGAAATGATCCAGTACCGCTCGGTAACTTGAGGCGGCGATGTGGTGCACCTCATCGATCACGATGTAATCGTAATAGTCCGGTGTCAGTTTCAGATGATTCAGCTGGTTGTTTAAGGTCTGAATAGACACGAACAATTGGCGGTAATGATCAGGCAGCTGGCTGCCAACCCAGAGCTCACCGAAGGCGTTGTTTCTCAGCACGCCCCGGTAGGCTTCGCGGCCCTGTCTCAGAATTTCTTCTCGATGGGCCACAAACAGAAAGTTGGCATTCGGCTTTGCCCTAACGAACCGCTTGAAATCAAAAGCCGAGATCAAAGTCTTGCCAGTGCCTGTGGCCGCCACTACGAGGTTTCGAAAACGCTGGTGTACGTCCCTCTCAACAGACAGCTGCTCCAATATATCCTTCTGATGGGGAAACGGCGTGATCTCGAAATAGTGGGAGGTGCCTGAACCATCCAACCCTTTTTGCTGTTTCAGTGCTCGCTTGAGCTTTTCGGTACTCTCAGCCAGACCATCAAACCGCTCAAATTCGTCCGACGCCCAATAGGTTTCGAAGGTACTGAGCGACTTGTTGATGATATGCGGGATTTCCTGAGAAGTGATCTTCAGGTTCCATTCAAGGCCGTTGGTCAGCGCTGAGCGCGAGAGGTTTGATGATGGTGACGGCGTTGATCGCGTATCGCGTGTTGAACCCGAAGAGCAAGCTTGCGACGACCCGCGCCTGGCACGCCAGCACCCTCCCTGACGAGCTGGGCGTGAGGGACGCGAGCGAGAACGACGTGTACAGCGCCATGGACTGGCTGGTCGGCCGGAAGGACCGGATCGAAGAGAAACTCGCGAAACGGCACCTTCACGAGGGGTCCCGCGTCCGGTTCGACTTGAGCTCCTCTTACGTGGAGGGCGAGCACTGCGACCTGGCCGAGTTCGGGTACGACCGGGACGGGAAGCGCGGCAAGAAACAGATCAACTGGGGCCTCATGACGGACGACGACGGCCGGCCCGTCTCCCTGTCCGTGTTTCCTGGATCGACG
>JAWOAO010000243.1:0-3313 GCA_046498485.1 Marinobacter sp.
CCACAGCCGTGGTTTGCGGCAATACATCTGGCTGTACGGCCATACACATCTGCACCACCCCACGATCTTCGTAATCTTTCTGGTATATACCAAGGAGTGACCAATCAGTATTTGGAAGCACCTCACGCACTTCGTAGTGCCGAACGGCATTGTACTTTGCTGCGAACCTAGAAAAGACATAAGCTATTCCACCTCTCCGTTTTCCGGGGCATCTTCGGGTTTTTTCTTGCTCGGGTTCTCGAACATGCTGCTGGCTTCCTTGTCCATCGCGTCAAGGTCACCCTGCTCGTCGAGATCGGGAGTGCGATCTTCCTCGATAAGGTTGCGTTTTTCCATCATAGCCATCAGTCCTTGTCGCGCCGACGTCGTTCTACCGCCATTTTGCTGAGCTCGATGAGCTGGGCCTGGCGCTGGTGGATGAAGGCGGCGTAGCGCTGCGGCAATTGATGCGCCAGGCCCGTAAACGGATTGCGCGGGACGGCAGTGCCATCGCGACGTCCGTGGACACCTTTATGGAGTATCTGGACAACAACTCGAACCTGTTCCGGTTGATGCTTCGCGAACGCACCGGAGTATCCAAGCCATTTCGCACGGCCGTCAAGGCCGAGATTGACCACTTTGTTACCGAACTGGCCGATGATCTGCACCGCTTTGCCGATGAGCAGAGCAAACCCATAGCCGATGCCCGAATCGTTGCCGAAGCCATGGTGACACTGGTATTTAACCAGGGCGCCGAAGCACTGGATGCGACACCCAAAGAACGGGAAGAGTTAAAAACCAAGCTGAAGGCGGAGTTGCGGATGATTCTGGTGGGCTCCCAGACCCTGGCGCAGTGGCAGCAGGGCCGGGATTAAGCAGCAGGCTGGTCAGGCCAGTTGTCGCAATACCGGCTGAAGTTGGGCGATAACCTTCGCCAATTCCTGTTCGCGGTAAGCGACCGGCGCCTGTTTGCCCCAGACCGGACCAGGCCAGGCCGGGTCACCTTCAAAACGGACAATGTGGTGCAGGTGCAACTGCGGCACCATGTTACCCAGCGCCGCCACGTTCATCTTGTCACCACTGAAGAGCTCCATCATGCCCTTGCTCAGGGCTGAGGATTCTTCCATCAGCCTGACCTGTTGCCCATGTTGCAACTGGTAGATTTCCCGAATGCCGGCAACCGCCGGCACCAGAATAAGCCAGGGCCAGGTGCTGTCGTTCATCAAGCGAATTTCACACAACCGGGAGCATCCCAGGCTGTGGGTATCCGCTGCCAGCCGCTCGTGTAGCTGAAACATCACCTGACCTCCGTGCGATCAATCTGCAGAGTGGAACTGGTTATGGCCTCGGCCGATGGCGTAGTAGATCAGGCCACAGCGTTCCAGCATTTCCGGCTCGTACAGGTTTCGGCCGTCAAACACGGCGGGTTGCTTCAAGGCAGCTGCAATCACATCGAAGTCCGGCGAGCGGAACTCTTTCCATTCGGTGCAGATCGCCAGCACGTCGGCGCCTTTCAGGGCCTGCTCTTTGGTGCCGCACAGGGTCAATCCACCATGATCACCATAGATACGCTGGGTTTCTTCCATGGCTTCGGGATCAAACGCCTGAACGGTTGCACCGGCTTTCCAGAGGTCTTCCATCAGGGTTCTGGAAGAAGCCTCCCGCATGTCGTCGGTGCTTGGCTTGAACGCCAGCCCCCAGAGCGCAACCACCTTGCCGCTCAGGTCGCCCTGGAAGTAGTGACTGATTTTATCGAACAGTACGTGCTTCTGGGCGTAGTTCACCGCTTCAACGGCATTTAACAATTTAGCATCGTAGCCACTGTCACGGGCGGTCCGGGCCAGGGCCTGGACGTCTTTCGGGAAGCAGGAACCGCCGTAACCACAACCGGGGTAAATAAAATGATAGCCAATGCGGGGGTCGGAGCCGATGCCGCGACGAACCGCTTCGATATCGGCACCCAGGCGTTCGGCCAGGTTGGATATTTCGTTCATGAAACTGATTTTAGTGGCCAGCATGGAGTTAGCGGCATACTTGGTCAGTTCCGCTGAGCGAATGTCCATGAAGATCATGCGGTCGTGGTTGCGGTTGAACGGGTAGTAGACCTCCTTCAACACGTCTGCCGCCTGCTCGCTGTCGGTACCGATCACGATCCGATCCGGCTTCATAAAGTCGTTAATGGCCGCCCCTTCCTTGAGAAATTCCGGGTTGGAGACCACATCAAAATCCAGCTCCAGTCCGCGGTGGTCCAGTTGCGCTCGTATCGCTGCCTTTACTTTGTCACCGGTGCCAACCGGCACCGTGGACTTGTCGACCACCACTTTGTAATCATCCATGTACTGGCCAATGGACCTGGCAACCGCCAGAACGTACTGAAGATCGGCCGAACCGTCTTCATCGGGCGGCGTGCCGACCGCGATGAATTGAAGTTTGCCATGCCTGACGGCTTCTTCGGCGTCGGTGGTAAACGACAAGCGGCCGGCTTCGAACGTGTGCTTCACCAGGTTATCGAGCCCGGGCTCGTAAATCGGAATCTGGCCATTTTTCAGCTTATCAATCTTGCCATGATCCACGTCCATACACAGCACGTTATGGCCCACATCCGCCAGACAGGCACCGGTAACCAGGCCTACGTAACCGGTTCCAAAAATCGTGATCTTCATTAAACTGTTCCTGAAAGGTGTTGATTAAAAGTCTTGCCGGGCAGCCTTTTCTTCTGCCAGATGGCTTCCCAGGCGAGCGCGGTACGCACAATGGTATTAAGGTCATCGTAATCTGGCTGCCAGCCCAGAACGTCTTTGATGCGGGCATTGTCTGCCATCAGGGCGGCGGGGTCTCCGGCCCGGCGGCCGGCTTGCTCGACCGGGAAGGATACCCCCGATTCGGCTTTCACCACGTCAATGACTTCCTGCACGGTGAAGCCGCGGCCGTAGCCACAGTTCAGCACCTGGGATTCGCCGCCAGCGGCCATGTAATCGAGGGCCATAACGTGAGCCTTGGCCAGGTCTTCGACATGGATGTAGTCGCGAATGCAGGTACCGTCACGGGTGTCGTAGTCAGTCCCGAACACGCTCATGCCGTCGCGTTGGCCGGTGACGCATTCGCACGCGACCTTGATCAGGTGGGTTGCTTCCGGTGTCGCCTGCCCCAACAACCCCTCGGGGTTGGCCCCGGCGACATTGAAATAGCGCAGGATCACATAATTGAGGCCTGAGGCGGCGGTCCGGATGCAAGACTAGGCCGGCGGTTGACTTCCCGGTTTTCAACCGGATCTCATTTTCGGTAATCTCGGCTTCGATTTCCTCGACCTTAATCCGGTTCAGGAAGGTATAAA
>JAWOAO010000244.1:0-6704 GCA_046498485.1 Marinobacter sp.
GGTTTGATTGCGTTGGCAATCCCCAAATGGACACCCGGGACAAGTGTTATCATCAGGATGCTGCCGCCAGCCTCAACAAGCTGGCAGACGCCCTCGGCGCCGCCGGTGCCGAGCCCAAATTACAGGCCAGCGCCCGCCCGGGCCGGCCACGCGGCAAACTCACCGCCGAAAAGGTGTGCAAGGCCGTGGGCCACCTGATGCCCGAGCACAGCATCATTGTGGACGAAGCCATCACCTCCGGCCTGATGCTCAATGCCCTGACCGCAGGCTGTCCCAGGCACGACCTGCTCACCCTCACCGGCGGCGCTATCGGTCAGGGCCTGCCCAACGCTGTCGGCGCCGCCGTCGCCTGCCCGGACCGCCCGGTTTACGCCCTGATCGGCGACGGCACCGCGATGTACACCATCCAGGCCCTGTGGACCATGGCCCGGGAAAACCTGAATGTGACCACCATCATCTTCAACAACGCCTCCTACTCCATCCTGAACGTGGAACTGGAACGGGTGGGCGCGGAAGGCGCCGGGGCCAAGGCAAAATCACAGCTGGACATCAGTGGCCCGGTCACCCACTACGCCCAGCTCGCCCAAAGCATGGGCGTGCACGGGGTGCGGGTGCAGAGCACCGAAGAACTGCTGAAAGCGATGGAATACGCCCAGAGCATGCCCGGCCCGCACCTGATCGAGGCGGTGGTGCCGGAATCCCTGAACGGGGTAAAACGCAAGGTCTTGCCCTGGCTGCTGCGCACCTTGCCAAGCCTGCCGAGGCCGCTGAGCAAGGCTATGAAGAACAAGATTGCGCCCTGAGGGGCGGGGCCCCTCAACTCATACCCGATATCGGCTGACTTCCTCAGACAACTGCTCGGCCAGCGCCTTCAAGCGCTGGGTGGCATCTCCCGCACGGCGAGTACCCTGAGAGGTCTGTTCCGAAATTGCGACAATTTCATGCACGTTCTGATTGATTGTCTCCGAGACGCTGGTTTGCTCCTCAGCAGCACTGGCAATCTGGGTGTTCATATCAGTAATCGTGCTCACCGCCTGAGAAATGCGCTGCAATGCTTCACTAACCTGACGAGTTTCGTCGGCCGTTTCTTCGCTACGCACACTGATGGACCCAATCAGGTTCACCGCCTCTTCAGCACCTTGTTGCAGTTGCTCAATCGTTTTCTGAATTTCCTGGGTACTTTGCTGAGTCCGACTGGCCAGGGTACGCACCTCGTCAGCCACCACAGCAAAACCGCGCCCGGCCTCACCAGCCCGGGCGGCCTCGATAGCAGCATTCAGCGCCAATAGATTGGTCTGATCCGAAATCTCCCGGATCACTTTCAATACACTGTCAATCTGCCGGGAATCTGTACCCAGCTTTTCAATCACCTTAACACCGTGTTCAACCTGTTGAGACAGCCCGCCGCTGACTTCAATGGCCTGATAAACCAGTCCCTGGGCGTCAGTTACCTGCGCTGTGGCATGGCCGGCCGCATCGGAAGCTTCACTGGCATTTCCCGCCACTTCCTGGGCCGCAGCCGTCATCTCATTCATTGCCGTGGCCACCTGATCACTTTCAGACTTCTGGCGCTCTACCCCTTGCTCGGCTTCGACCATCACACCGTTCAATTCACCGGTGGTGTCATTCAGTGTTTGTGCCGACAAGCGAATCTGCCTGACCAGTCCATGGACCTGATCGGCAAAGCTGTTGAACGCCGAAGCCAGCTGGCCAAGTTCATCACGGCCTGATACGTCCAGCCGCTGGGTAAGGTCGCCATCGCCACTGGCAATACGATTCATCGCCGTCACCGCCGATTTGAGCGGGCGAATGATTCCTCGCACCACGATCAAGGCCAGAACTACAATAATGGCAAGGGCAACAAGAGATGTGGTCACAGAACCGATAATGGCGGCAGCCAGGGATTCGCCGACTCGCGCCTCCATACTTGCCACTTGATTTTCAAGCCCATCAACCCAGAACCCGGTGCCAATCATAATGCCCCAGCCAGGCAACATTTCTGCATAACCGAGCTTGGGCACCACATCTCCGGAATCCGGATGCTGCCAACCATAGGGAACGAAATCTCCACCGTTCCTCGCGGCACGGATCAGCTCTCTTATCAGATAGGAACCATTAGGATCCTGGAAATCCCACAGATTCCGGCCTTCCAGAGCTGGATTCACCCCGTGCATCACGTTCACCCCATTGGCATCGTAAGCAAACAGATACCCTTCACTGCCTGAGTCATCAAACCGGAGCTGCCTCAGAATATCCCAGGCCTCTTGCCGTACTTCAGGGTTATTCGCTGAACCCGGCTGATCGTAAAGATGCTTGATCGACGTCTTCGCCAGCTCCAGATAATTCCGAAGTTCCTGGCGCTTGCTTGCCTCCATGTCTTCGGAAAAGCTGGCAACTGCCTGGTCGCCAATGGAACCAGCTTGATTCAGGTTGTAAGTTGTCAGCAAGGCGGTCAGCAGAATGACCGGAACCAGCGCCAGCAACAAGACGCGTGCCTGGATGGTGAGATTGTTCATGACGGTTTGTTTTCCTGGAGAGAATAACCGACCGGTCACCCCGGCCCACAAAAAAGATCTGCCAGCCTACAGAAAAACACGTCACAGCTTTATTGAGGAAACCGCGTAGATTGTTAAGCAATTGCAAATGGCAGGTAGTCTTTTTGTAACCAGGTCACCAGGCTTCGTCTTTACCACCGCCCCTGCAGGGTCGCGACAATCTTGCGGCCATCGGCGTTGTCGCGATGTTCGCAAACATAAATACCCTCCCAGGTGCCCAGCGCCAGCTGGCCGTGACTGACCGGGATGGTGAGCGACGCCCCGATCATCACGCTTTTGATGTGGGCCGGCATGTCGTCCGGCCCTTCCACGGTGTGTTCATAATACGGGGTATTCTCCGGCACCATTGCACTGAAATGCCGTTCCAGATCACGCCGCACATCCGGGTCGGCGTTTTCGTTGACGGCCAGGGAGGCGGAAGTGTGCTGGATGAACAGATTCAGCAAGCCCACCTCACAATTGGTCAGCGCCGGCGCCTGCGCCAGGATATCGCTGGTGACCAGGTGAAAGCCCCGGGGCAAGGGGGCCAGTTCGATAGTGTTCTGGTGCCAGATCATGATGACTCCTCCGGTTATTTCTGCAAATCGTCCCAGGGGTGAACGGGAACCACGGCGTCTTCCGACATTTCATTCTCATAGGAGCTACGGAAATAGTCCATGGCCTTCTCGGCCTCACCCAGTTCATCAAACCGGGCCACGTGATAGATCGCCTCGCCTTCGTTGACCAACGGCAGGTTGTTCACACAGATGACAATACCGGAACAGGGTGAGGTAATGGCCACTTCGGTTTCACCGAAGGGGTCGGCCACCATCGCCAGCTTCTGGCCTTTGCGCACCCGCTGGCCCAGCTTGGCGACCGGGCGCATGATGCCGTCGATATCGGCCCGCACCCATTGCGAGTTGGCCGCGGTTTCCGAGCGCTTCCTGGGCGCTTTCGGGCCCTTCTTGGCGGGCACCATTTCCAGCTCGCGCATCACCCGGATGATGCCTTTGACCCCGCTGGCAATCACCACGTCATCAAAACGCAAGGCTTCGCCACCCTCGAAAGTGATCACCGGAATATCGAGCGAATCGGCGTAAGCGCGCAGGCTGCCTTCCCGCAAACCGGCATTGATAATGATGGGAGCGCCAAACGCGTCCGCCATACGAGAGGTTTCCGGGTTTTTCAGTTCCGCCCGGATCTGCGGCAGGTTGAAGCGGTGCACGGCACCGGTGTGCAGGTCGATGATGTGGGTGACCTTTTCCATAATCAGGGTGCGCAGCAGGTACGCGATACGACCACCCAGAGAGCCACTCTCGGAGCCCGGAAAGCACCGGTTCAGATCCCGGCGATCCGGCAGGTACCGGGTACGCTGCACAAAGCCGAAAATATTGACGATCGGCACCGCCACCAGGGTGCCGCGCAGATGCCGGAGCGCCGAGTTTTTCAGCACCCGCCGAATAATTTCAACACCGTTGATCTCATCGCCGTGAATAGCGCCGCACACCATCAACACCGGGCCGTCACGACGGCCGTGCACCACTTCTACCGGGATGTGCAGGGGCGTGTGGGTGTAAAGTTTGGCAACCTGCACTTCCACCGTTTGACGGGTACCGGCTTGCACCTGCGCACCGGCAATGTCAAACGGTGCTCTCATCGCCGGTTTCAACCTGTGCCCCTGGTTTTTGTTTTCCACGGCCGGTAGTTCTTCTCGGTCCAGTTGATAATCATGCCGGCAACGTTCTTGCCGGTCGCATTTTCAATGCCTTCAAGGCCCGGGGAGGAGTTCACTTCCATCACCAGCGGCCCGCGGCTGGAGCGCAGCAGATCGACACCCGCCACGTTCAGGCCCATGGCCTTGGCGGCGGTAATCGCGGTGCGCCGCTCTTCCGGCGTAATACGGATCAGTGAAGCGGTGCCGCCCCGGTGCAGGTTGGAACGGAACTCGCCCTCGCCACCCTGGCGTTTCATGGCGGCGATCACCTTGTCACCAATCACGAAACAGCGGATATCGGCTCCGCCGGCTTCCTTGATGAATTCCTGTACCAGAATGTCGGCTTTCAGGCCCATAAAGGCCTCAATCACGCTTTCGGCCGCCTTGCGGGTTTCCGCCAGCACCACGCCGATACCCTGGGTGCCCTGCAGCAGTTTGATCACCACCGGGGCGCCGCCGACCATGCTCAGCAGCTCCGGCACGTTGTCCGGCTTGTTGGCAAAGCCGGTGACCGGCATGCCAACGCCTTTGCGCGCCAGCAACTGCAGTGAGCGCAGCTTGTCACGGGAGCGGGTAACGGCAACGGATTCGTTCACCGGAAATACCCCCATCATCTCGAACTGGCGCAGTACCGCGGTTCCGTAGAAGGTGACCGAGGCACCAATGCGGGGAACCACCACATCGAAGTTTTCCAGCACTTCTTCATGGTAATGAATCTGCGGGTTCGCGGAGGTGATGTTCATGGAGCAGTGCAGGCAGTCAATCACCTTCACTTCATGGCCACGATTGATGCCCTCCTCCACCAGGCGTCGGGTCGAGTAGAGGTGACGATTTCGCGACAGTACCGCAATTTTCATATTCAGGTCCTCAATGCCGGTTCACCGGCCAGGTAAGAAGCTTCAGGGTAAACCAGGGACCGGCCCGCCATGGCGGTCCGTCCCAGTAACATCCGGAATCGCATGGAGTCCCGGTTGGTCAATGTCATTTCAACAGGCCAGCTCTGGTCGCCCACCACCAGGGTAGTCTCAATCACCAGTCGCAGTTCTTTATGGCCGCCGGAATCCGATACCGAGCGTTCGTCCAGCACTTTGGCGTCACACTCGACCACCTGGTGCAGCTCATTCTGAATCGGGTGCACCCAGAACTTCACTCGCCGCTCGCCATTTTCGGTGTACGGCTCGGTCCGAAACGCATGCAGGCAGGAAGTGCGGGCTCCGGTATCCACTTTCGCCTTGATGCGGGTGATATCCAGATCCGGCAATGCCACCCATTCGCGCCAGCCCAGCGCGGTTTTGTTGTCGGCCGGAATCACAGGCGTGGTTTTGATAACTTCAGTCGTGTGTGTCGACATCCGCAGAGTCCTTATCTTTTGTTTTTTCCGGGCCCATCAGTTGCACACGGAACGGCTCGGAATGGCTACCAGCATAAATGCTGGTATGGGGGAACGGTATCTCAATTCCCTGTTTATCCAGCAATTTCTTGACGGCAATCATCATGCTGCCGCGGCCTTCGAAGAAGTTGTCTTTAGCCACCCAGAGGGAAAACTGCAAGTCTACTGAAGACGCACCAAAACCGGTGACCAGCACAAAGGGTTTGGGCTCTTCCAGGCAGACGGCGTTGTCTATGGCCAGCTCCAGCAACAGTTCGCTGACACGCTCGACATCTTCGGCGTAAGCGATGCCAATGGCCAGATCAATCCGCCGGATGGGGTAGCGGGAACGGTTTACCACCCGGGTTTTGATCAGGGTTTCATTGGGTATGCGCACATACAGGTTGTCCGGGGTTCGCAACTTGACACTCAGCAGGTCAATGGCGACGACCTCACCAATGGTGGAATCCACTTCAATAAAATCACCAATCTCGAACGGTTTCTCCAGCACCAGGAACAAACCACTGATGATGTTCGAGGCCGATGTCTGTGAGGCAAAGCCAATGGCTACGGTCAGGATACCGGCAGCGCCTAGCACCACTTCCAGCGAAAACCCGGCTTCACGCAGCGCGGCCACGGCAAACAGCAGGAACACCAGGTAAAAGAACAACCGGCGAATCATCACCTGGTGGTGGCGGGAAACCCGCGTCGCCACCATACGGCCAACACTGCGAGCCACCAGCGTGCCCAGGACCACACCCAGCAACAGCAAAAACCCGGCAGACAACCACTGCCCCCAGGCAATGCCGTTAATTACCTGAATCAT
Source organism: Marinobacter sp. (assembly GCA_046498485.1). GTDB lineage: Bacteria > Pseudomonadota > Gammaproteobacteria > Pseudomonadales > Oleiphilaceae > Marinobacter. The sequence goes on from JAWOAO010000244.1 coordinate 6,444, forward strand.
TGTTACGTGTATTGCGTCAAACAAAGAAACACTCCTGTCGAGGCTATCAGCCAAACATGTGGTCAAACGTCCGGACCAGTCTGCGGCCCCTGGCCAGTTTTTCCCTGGCCGGGGCAATCGGCTGACACTGGCCAGCCTCCGCAATCACCGAGGGATCGATGTGCAGGCTGGCTGAATTCATATCGGTCTCGCATTCCACGGTAACCCCGGGCGTCCAGAGTTGTCCCCGCTCGTTCTGGTGCAGTGAAAGCAACGGTGTGG